>CAMRCO010000085.1 GCA_947040945.1 uncultured Spirochaetia bacterium | reverse complement strand
ATCTATTTTCTTCATTTTGTTTCCTTAATCAAGATATGATTTAAGCAATATCTAACTATAGCACCACATAAAACTATTATGATATATTTTAGTATAAAAAAATGATAGATAAGAATTATGAATTTATTAATGAAGATTTCTAATTAAAAACATTTATTTGATAGTATTATAGTTTTAAATATTTTGACTCAATAAACTCTCTTATATCACTATGAAATATTCTAATTCTTTTTCCTCTTGAATCTTTTGCTTTTTCAAAACAACTGAATATAAGGCAAAGTTCTTTGAAATAAATATGCACTTTGTTTTTACTTTTTACCCATTCATATTTTTCTTGCAAGTTTAATAATGTTTCTTGATTAAAAACATCAGTGTTAAAATTAGAAAAAGAAGTTTCGTAATCATCATATGGAAAGATATCAATATATGATAAAACATTGTTAATGTAACCAATTCTATCGAGATGTCCTAGTCCAGAACTATATATTTCTAATTGTTTATTAGTTGAAAACTCTGATAAGCTACCAAAATAAAAAGATTTATTTTTTCTTTCATATCCTTTCCCAATATAAACAGTAACTTTTCTTTGTTCAATCCACTTTGTCATTGAGAACACTTCAGGGTATTTGAATTGATATTCTGCCATGTCATTGCCTTCAAAAAGGAGCTTATCTGGACCAAATTCTAATCCAATCAAGTTTGAGTTTTTAAGTGTAGTATATAAAGTTTCACTTATAAAGAGTCCTGCACTTGCTTGTAAATTTATTATGTCATAAGGTATAATTTCTGAAACACAAAAAACACTTCTCCACACGCATATAGGGATAGCTTTGCTATATTCCTCATAATTTGCTACACGGAGACATGGTTCATTACTCTGATACTTGTTAAAAAATGCACTTTTTTTATAGTTGACTCGTGTTAAAGGATACATAGGAAACTGAAGTAAAAAATAGTCTCCCCACTCACTCCCATCTTTTGTTGAGATAATCCTACTAGGTATTTTAGAATGTACGGGTAAATTAAAATTTTCTAAAATATCCATCACTTTTTGAGAGACGAGTATATCACCACTGTACCTTAAACCTATAAATGAAGTTACAAAATCTGTTTTCTTTATATTTTTTTTTACTGTATAAAAAATAAGCTCTGTTAATTTATATGGATACGGAATTTTTGAAGTTCCAATCATCACATCTTCTACTTCAGTAGTTTCTTTTAGATATTGATTGAATAATAATTGCTCTTCTTTATTATGGAAATGATTTTCTTTTTCAGCATTAAGCTCAACTTGAGTTGCATCAGTTTGATTGCCTGTAATATCAGGATCAGCAGATTTTGATAGTTCATAGAATAGTGTATTTTTATCTATTTTTTTCATCTTATTTCCTTAATCAAGATATGATTTAAGCAATATCTAATTATAGCACCACATAAAACTGCTGTAAACATAGTCATCATCAATATATTTTGTACTAATACATACTTCAGTCAAGCGAGTACTAACACCATGTTGCTTGATGAAAGAATTTTTATTTTTAATTTGTGTCCAAGTTTGACAATCATTGTTTCGAGTAAAAAATGTATCGTAATAATTCTTATCATAAAAAATTATTATTTCTGAATCCCAAAGGTCTTCTTCACATATGATAGCAACCACTTTGCAAAAAGGCAATTTTTTTATTTTACTTTCTTCTATAAACTTTTCAGTAGTTTCTATCCACTTTCTAAAAAAAGCTGTTTTTATTTTAGCTCTTGTTTTTGGGCTATTTATAAAGCTCTGACAACACGGTACATGAAAATGCTCATACTTGCCATCAGTTTCCTCAAATGGGATAAACTCATCAATATAATTTAGAAGTGTTTTAAGTTTTCTACCTTGTCCTCTCTGTTTTTTAAGCATTATTTTCTGTTCCTTAAAATAACTTAATTTGTTTACTAACCAAACATAACCGAGCTTGGTGTTACTTTGGCAAAAATATCTTTTACAGTTTTTTCTCCAAATTCTTTTTCTAATGCTGTCCACTGCTCAGTTAATAATAATACAAAACCTAAGGTGTCATCACCATCTGAATACATAAACCAACGAATTTGATATTTTGGATTAATATAACTTTCAACGGCTTTCAATGTTGTGTCTCTATCCGTTTTCTCTTCACTATATGGAATAACAATTTTTTCATCACCTTTAAACAAATAAATATCTATGCCCCTTTTTGCATCAATATTTACTAACTCAAATTTTATTTGCTCTTCTTTATCTAAGTGCTCATTAAAGTATTCAATGATAGCATCTTCCTCTTCACCCCAATCAATCCATACTAATGCTTCATTATTCCAAAAAATATCTTTTCAGCTACTGGGTCTTTTAAGAATAATTCAATGCTTTGATATGATTTGCTCATATAATAAACTCCTCTGTATATGAATTACATAATATTATTACTATCTTGTCAATTGTAATAGTTTTTCTTAATTTTCCCTGTTCTCAAACATTCTATGAACATATTTTAGTTTTGGTAGTGCTTTTAGTATTTCAGAAACTTGATTTTCATATTTTTTTGTTGGAGCAATAAGTAGCGCTTCTATATTGTTAAGTGCTGATAAAGGAGAATAATCTTTGCTTTCTATCATAGCTCTGCATAATTCAAAGCGTCTTAATTTAGGCATTTTTCTTAAAAACTCTAAATCTTTTATATGTATATTTTTAGGTGCCCAAATATCTCCATATATTTCCAAGCTCACTAATTCACTAAGGGACATAAGGGGGGTGTAATCATTAATACATTGATAGTTTTCTACATGTAGCCCTTGAAGTTTTTTTAATTTTGCTATTGGCTCTATACTTTTTATAGAACTACCAGAGCCAAGACTTAGCAAACGTAGTTCAGATAAATTTTCAATAGCAGAAATATCGGGGTATTGTCCCCATTTAATCTCTAAATGACGAAGTCGCTTTTGCATACATAAAGCATTAAATAATTCTTGTGGTACTTTGCTTGGAAAATCAAGTTTTGTAAACGCTTCTCTATTAGTAGATAAAAACTCTATCCATTCATTGAGTATTTGTTTTTTTTCTTTTTGTGTATAGTTATTAAGTTGTGTGCAAGAAATAGTTAATTCCTCTTCCCCATTATACTCACTAATTTTAGTTACAGTTTTTTTCTGTGGCTCGTCTTTATAAAAATATGTAAATGAGTTTTCTATATCTCTTTCAGAAATCATTGTATATCTCCTATAACATCACTCTTTGTATCAGCAATATTTATTACTTTGTAATCTTGATACTCCGAGAAGTCTTTAAAACTGCGGTAAAAGGCAGTAAATTTATAAGTGTTATTCTTGTAGATTTTTTGGATATCAATATCTGTGGTACTAATATTATTGTCATCCATATTTTCAAAAAACAATACCACTCCACTTTTGACTAAATGTAATTCGACAGTGTTCATCATTTTTGAGTATTTAATAATTGCTTGGATGTTCTCAGCTTTAAGCTTTTGAAAAACTTGTGCTAATGAAACATCTGTTATCTCTTGGCTACTTATATTTTTATGTATTAACCATGGAATAAATTTGAAATTTTCAGTGCTTTCAAGCTGTTCAAAAGTATCACTAAAAATCATAACAAGTTTTCTATTATTTTTATCGTCTCCCTCAAAGTGTAGCTCGAAACTATTTCCATATCTCCAAATACAAGCGTGTTTGCTAACTTCCGTTATATCCTGAGCTTGTGGCAAAAGATTCATATAGTCACTTTCATTCATATTAAGCAAGATGCATGGGATATTTCCTGTAATATAAAACTGTTTCTCATCAAAAACGATCTCTTTCATTTTATAAGTCCTCTTGCATTCTATATAATATTGCAATAAAAGTTATACTATTCATAAATTATGCTTATATTTTCTGGTTTATGAAGAGGTATGATAAACTTTGTTCCACAATTAATGTTATTTTAATTTTTCTTGTTCGTCAAATTCTTTTAGTTAACAATCAATAGACATTGCTAAAAGATAATAAATCTCCAATCATTTGATCTGTCATCTCTGAGCTATCAGCTCCATGTGCCCAGTCTCTTCGTTTTAGGGCATTTATTGCCAAATTCTTTAGGCGTCCATCTAGTTTACCAGTCATTTTGATCTGCCCAAATGCAGTTGCACATATAACCATATCACTAATTTCTAAATCCATAGGGCTGTTTTCCATGAGTGATTTTGTTTCTTCTTTGCTTACATTCGTTGCTGGAATATATGTCATTTCCCAAACCTTCTCAATGAGATTCTGAGGAAAACTAAAAAAATCTAATTTAGGGTTTTTTCGTATATCTTCTGATAAAAAAACACGTAGAGTATCATTGCCCGTATCACTACCAAATGGAGCAGTATCATGCCCACAGTCATAATAAAGATCATCAGTGAAATGCTCCACAAAATTGGGGTGGGATGTTTTACTGTGTAATCCCATTTCATCATCATCTATATAAATACAACTAGTATAGTCGAAATCGACTTCTTCTTTATAGCCTTTTTTTAACTTTTGTGCAATTAGCTTTTCGGCTGTTTTGTTACATTCCTCTTCTGAATCAAATTCTTTAACTTCGTATCTACCTATCGTTCCATATTTTCCGTAATTAACAGCAAAGTTTTCTCCACTATAATCTATACGCCAGAATTTTTGTGATTTATCATCTTTAAAAACAAGCATTTTCTTCATATTAATTCTCCTATAACATCACTCTTTGTATCAGCAATTAATGTATCTATTATCAAGTTTAGTTCATTTTTTATTAAATAAATATAAGTTAACTGACTAAACAATCAATAGCTTGAGCTAATGTGGCATCAGTGATAGCTAGTTCTCCAGTTGGAAAAACACCCTTTGCATAGGACATAATAAGCGAATTTAACCAAGGATCATTAATCTCAAGCATAAAACATTTTCCTATTAGCTCAAAATCATCAGAAATATAACTCGATATTTCTGCCTGTGTACCTAAACTTTTATCTGTTACTAAAAAACTCTCTTTTGCTAATTCCTGCAATTTTTTAGAAACTTGAGGATCAAAGTCAATCCCTTCAACTTTTTCAGAAACATTAGTCCACTGTGTGTCAAATATTTCTTCGTCTCTTGAATCAAGCAAAGCATCTATATCTTTACCTTCAAACATTTTTTCGTTAATGATTTTTTTATCTTTTATTTTTTGTATTAATTTATCTAACATTTCATTCTCCTTTAGTTTATATATGGTATATATTCATCCATGTAATTATATTGAATTTTTGATTGGTGTATCTAGAACTATCTTTTTTATTAAAAATAAGTTCTGTTATTTCTTTATTTTGTATATCATAATACAATATTCATGGGGATGCTATATTGTAAGCTGTTGTTAAAATATTATCATTATCATTTTTATCAATATTTATGTTTATTGTAATTTTATATGAATTTTCAAATTTGTAGTACTTTTCTATAGAAACTAAAGAACAATTATCAAGAATCTTAATTATTTCAAGATATAGTTTTTCCGCCTTGTTTTTATCCTTTTGATTTTCTGTTATAATTTCCAAGCGACATGCTTGTATTCCCATGATAATTCCTCCAAATAATATTCCAAATATTTTCATTATCAATAAATTTATATATTAGTGTTTCGATTATGACTGGTCATAATTACAAGCTACAGTATTACAATGATTACAGACAAAAAAGTAATAGAGTCCATTACCATATTCTTGTACATCTTCCATAGCGAACTGTGCATAAAAGTGCATTTTTTTACCACAATCAGGACAATTAGGGTATTTTATGTCATTGATTGCAGTTGGCATGCCACCTATCTGTGTTCTACTAATTTCAGCGAATTGATGTGCAGTGTAAGTTGCATTACGCTTTTCTTTAAGTGGAATTAAAATATAATCACAATCAAACATCATTTTTGTAGTTTCGTCAGAAATATCATCTTTAGATAATTGCTCTGGTCTTTCTACTAGAATATCACATAGCCGGTTTTTATTATGCCAAGTGATTTTATTATTTTCACGTTTTGTAAAAATAGTTTGAAAAGAAAATGTGCAATTAGGGCATGTAGCAAGTTTTTCTTTTTCATCAAACATTGATATTAAATGTCTGCCACAAAAATCACATCTTTCTTCTAAAAGTTTAAACGGTGCTTCTGAACTATCACTTTTCTTTTCACAACTTTGAAACGCTTGTACATTCTCTGAAAACAGTTTTTGTATATTGCCTTCGTCATCAATACACCATCCGCCCACGTAGGCAGCATATTCAATTGGTAAAATATATAAACTTTTTGCCCAATTTGGTAAGGGTTCTTTGCTGCTCTCAATTAGGAAATTCTTTGATGCTTCACATGGAATGCGTGATATTGCACATAATATATGGTTTATATAGTTTTCAGGTAATACTTTTATATTTGTTTTATTTATCAAAATATCAATTAATTTTATAGCTGTTTTTTCATCAGCACGCAAATACATTTCGCCATAATAAAAAATATTATTATCTAATAAATAGTCATATAATCTATGGGGCAGATACTCTCCAGAAGCGTAAGAAAATAAAGCAAGATATAATATAATATCCGTCTTTATATCTTCATCACTTTCTGTGTCAGTAATTAGAGTATCTATCATCAAGTCTATTTCATCTTTTGTTAGCTTGGCATATGTTTGGTATAATAGTTTAGTCTCAATGTCTTTTTTTATATGTTTATTATATAAATCTATAACATTCATAATATTCTCCTTATATTAAATTAATATAAATAGCATTTAAATAATTAAATTTAACATGTTGTAAAACAACTTTGATTAGACGAACAGTATAACATTATTATTTATTTGAGTAAAGAAGCACATTCTCATTTGCAAAAAACTTAGTAATCTCTTTTCTTGAAAATCGCCATTTGTTTTCATTGCCGAAGTCATCTTCAAAAAAAACTTATTCTTTTATCAAGTGTTGCAGGAGGTAAGCTTGTTGTGAATTTTTCATAATATTCATCTTGAAATTCTCGCCAATCGCTATATTCTTTTTTGCTTATTAACATATTATCTGCTAAATAGATTAGATTTGCTTTATTATCCATTACATCGCCTCTTTTATTATCTTAAATGATGTAGGAAATAGTGCATTTTCTGTTATGAGTTGTAAAATAGACATTGATATTTTCCTCATTTTATAAAATTTCATCTGTAGCCAAATATTTTTATTTAGTGAAATTTATAATTTAACTTTCAAATAACCTCAACCATTCATAAAATAAAGCTATATTTTTTTAATCATAAGTAGTATAATATTTGTAAGTACACTTCTTAGAATATAGAGGTTTAAGATTACTTATCGTAGGAGATCATAATGGAAAATATAATTAATTCACTACCTGCAAGAGGTCAAAAAAGAATTGATGCCATCTTAGAACTTAGAGGTGATATAAAAAATGCGGAAGTTCTATTTCATCTTGCCAGTACAGAAAAGGGTGATAGTAAGAAAACGGCACAGAAAGCACTTGCAAACCTTGAGTATACTCAAGCAACAGATATGTGGAAAAATCTAATTAAAACAAAGACCAAAGGAGAAACTATTTTAATGCCCGCATGCTCAGATATAGTTTCAGAAGTGGTCGCTTCTGACCTACACAGCTATTTTACTAGATTATTCGCTGAACCTAAAGGTAAAACTTTTGATGAAACCGAAATGGAAACGCTTAGACATTGCGTTTCTATTATGCTTGGAAAAGGCACTGATAGTATGCAAAATATATACAGATTAGCTGCTGAAAATGAAGAATGGATTTCATTATTAAAAGATGAAGAAGACGCTTACCGCAAAGAAAAGGGGTGGGAACAATGTTTTCTTCTCAATCCCAACTTTATTAAAACATGGGCTCCAATCCCAGAAGAAATGGCAAAGATTTTCCCACTTATATTATCAGCGTCAATTGTTGCTAGTAAAGACAAGCGTTTGATGAATTTAGCCTCTGAACTCTTTGATAAATATGGTGGAAACTGGCTTATACCAGTATTTCTTTCGGCATTGATGACTCAATCGAAGGAAGAAGTGTATGAAAATTTTTCCAAATATCTTTCTAACGCAGATTACGCAATGCTTTTGTATAATGTTTTTGGGATGTTATCAATAGAAGGAAAAAATCCATATGAGAAAGAAGATCCCACAATGAAATTTGGAGTTTATGAGGCGGTTATTTTCTGGGGTAGTACGCATACGCAGTGTGTTGTTGTTACATGTCCTGTCAATTTTGATGAACGTTGGCTATACGATCTTGCACAAAATCCCAATGAGGAAAAACCTTTGGTAAGATTTCAATGTTATAATCGGGGCATGGGTGCAGTAGAATTTGAAGCATATGATGAAATGCTTGTAAACATTATCCCATGGTGTATCGATATTAAAATTAAAGATGCTAAGACAAAGCAGGCTTTAATAGAATATTTTAAAATACGTAATAAGGTATGTAATGGGGATTATACAACGTACAAAGAGGCTACCGCAAGACTTTCTGATTGAATAAAATTATAAGAATAGTATAATATTTATAAATACACTTCTTAGAATACATGAGTGTGAGATTATTTATATTTTACGATAGAGTAAAATGGAGAATGATGTCACTAACAGCTTGGTGTTTAGATGCACAATCATATAAAGATGATGATTACGGATACGTCAATATAGCCACTACATGGACAGGTAAAGATATGCCGTCAAAACCACTAACAGAAAAAAACTGAGGCAATGTGGTCACATGGTAGTATCTATGGACCTGTCAGCATTGGATCCAAAATAGGTGATTTTATAGAGGTTTATTGCGTGAATGGTGGCTTGCAAGAAGGCATATTTACCCATAGAGAAATTGCAACTGACAAGCAAATAAAAATGCCCCTTATTAAAAAAACATAAACCTCAAGTGTGATTATAATAATTCTCTCAGTTTATTTAATTCGTCATCAAGATGTGGGGTATACACTCAAGCCAGCCATCTTCTAACACAACTTTTTTTCCTTCAAGTTTAGTAAACATTATTGCGGGTATTTCTAAAACAGTTTTTATGTCAGGGTCAGAGCTTGTCCAGTTAGTTCCGTCAGAACATCATCTCTATCTTTATACTGCTTTTGATATTCTGGGCATAACATCCAGTATAACCTCAAAATTGTTGCCTTATCAGTGTCTTTCGCATCGAGAACCCAGTTCAGTAAATCAAATCCTCTATCACAATTCCATTGCATTACTAATTGATGCCTTTGCTATAATGTTGCGTTTTTCAAAAATTCAGTTTCTAATTCATCAGATAATCTGTAAAACTCTTCTTTTGTAATTTTATTTGCCATGGTGTATTTCCTTTTATCGTTTAAGTTTTTAATATTAATCTAATACTCTAAATTATCAATAGTTTTTTTTAAAGTTATTTGCTATTTAATTTTCTGAATGCCTGAACTATTTCGACCATGCCGTAGCCTATAGCAATTTTTCCCATAAAATAAGTAGCGTATGAAATTAATC
>CAMRCO010000084.1 GCA_947040945.1 uncultured Spirochaetia bacterium | reverse complement strand
AAAACTTATTCAGGTATTGTCTATGCTTCTATTAACCATAAACAAAGACAAATTATCTTCCGAAGAAAAAAAAGTTTTCCAATTCATGCTAGATGAAAACATAGAAGAATCACTTAAAAACTTAGAAGCATATATACTTGAGCAAGAAGAATTAGATAAAGAAGAAAAAAAATTAGATTCTGATAACTATAAAAATATATTGTCAGATGAACAAATGAAGGAGTTTCCATATATTAATGAAAACATTGAATATATTTTAAACTTTATATTCGCTTCACACACTGCAAATTATGCAGAAAGAACTCAATACGATGATTTCTTAAAAACCTATCATGGTGAAAGTTCATTCTACTTGCTATATCTTCTACAACATTTTGGAGATGTACTTAAAGATAATTAATAGTATTATATAAAAATTAAAATAAAGGCATGCTATATAAAAATTATACTATGCTTTTATTTTATATATTCCCAAGTATATCCAGCCTTAGCTTCCACAATGTCCGTAACTGTCCCTGTCGCTATAATCTCGCCACCATTATATCCCCCAAGTGGACCCATGTCTATTATGTGGTCAGCTGCACGCATCACGTCAGGATTATGTTCAATTATAATTACACTATGCCCATTGTCTACAAGTTTATTTATGGCTATTAAAAGTTTATTCACGTCATCAAAATGAAGCCCTGTTGTCGGTTCATCAAATATATAAACTATATGCTCCCCTTTGCTTTTTTTTGAAAGCTCAGTCGCGAGTTTAAGTCTTTGAAGTTCCCCGCCTGAAAATGTGTCAAGACGTTGTGAAAGTTTAATGTAGCTAAGTCCAACATCGACCATTATATTAAACACTCTTTTAATTGAGGCATCAAAATCAAAAAACACCAAAGCCTCTTTAACTGTCATGTCGAGAACATCAGCAATATTTAATGACTTAAAGTAAACTGAAAGCGTCTCGTCATTATACCTTTTACCGCCACAAGCCTCGCAAACAATTTCCATGTCGGATAAAAAGTGCATAGATATTTTACGTATGCCCTTGCCCTCACAAATATTGCATCTGCCTTCTTTATTATTAAAAGTAAAACGGTTATAGAGAAAACCTTTACTTCTTGCCATTTGTGTTTTAGCAAAAATATGTCTAATTTTGTCGAAAACTTTACTATAACTTGCCAAATTGCTCCTAATTGAGCCTTGAATTGATATTTGGTCAATGAGTATAGCATCAGACACATAACTTGGAATAAAAACTTCATCATAAACTAAATAGCTATTTTTTGGTTTATTAGTTAAAGCCGCATACAAAGTGTCGGTTACAAGTGATGACTTACCACTACCTGAAACGCCAGTTACAACAACTAATTTACCAAGTGGAAACTCTGCTGTAACATTTTTGAGGTTATTGGTTACAACATTAGTAATTTTAATAGAGTCCCCATTACCGCTTCTTTTAGGGCGTTCTTCAGACACCAATTTCCTACCACTTAAATAATCGGCTGTGAGAGATGTTTCACTTTTAAGTAATTCATTAAACTTACCATTAAACATAACCTCGCCACCAAAAGCACCAGCATAAGGCCCGATGTCAATCACATTGTCAGCATTCTCCATAGTGTCTTTGTCATGTTCAACTATGATAAGCGTATTTTTTAAATCACGAAGCTCTTTAAGTGTGTTAAGTAAACTTGCTGTGTCTTTTGGATGAAGACCAACTGTCGGCTCATCAAGCACATATAAAACACCTGTAAGTTTTGAACCTAGCTGACTTGCAAGTCTTATACGCTGAGCCTCTCCACCTGACAAAGTAGAATATTTTCTTTCAAGAGATAAATAATTAAGCCCAACCATATCTAAAAATTTAAGCCTAGTATTAATTTCTTTAATAGCCTCTTTAATAATAATATTTTCACGTTCACTAATATTGCCTGATAAATCATTAAAAAATGCAATATTTTCTTTAACTGTCATTTTGGCAACTTCACTTATATTAAGCCCATTAACCATATATGCCCTAACAATTTCATTAAGCCTCTCGCCATTACAAGACTCACAAGGCTCATCAGTAAAATACTTTGTAAGTGCCTGATAAAACTCAGCACTGTCCTCATCTTCAGTATAATTTTTTTGATTCCACCTAGTAATAGTTCCTGCTATTCCATCACTAATGTCGTCTCCATAGAAAAATACTTTTTTAATATTCTCATCAAGCTCATTATAGGGAATGGTTTTAAGGTCGGTTATTTTAATTTTATGCCTTTTAAGCATTTTAAATAAAAACTCATTATAAGCTTTTCCTGCCACAGCAAACATAGTGTGAATACGAGGGTCTAATGCTCCATTAAAAAGAGGATAAGTTTCATTTATAATTGCAAGAGAAATATCAAACTTAGGCTTGCTCCCAATTCCTTTACACTTAGGGCAATAACCCCAATGTGAGTTAAATGAAAAATGTCTTGGAGTTATTTCAAAGTCAAATAAAATTCCATGCTGAAGACAAGCTCTAAACTTGGTGTAATATGCTTCATGATTAATTATTCCACTAACGCCTTTAGTGTGAACAATTCCTGATGATATCTCCATTGCTCGCTCAATCGCCTCTGCTATTCTTGCTCTTTTGTCACTTGCTACAATAATCCTGTCAACAACAATACCCATAGAATAAATATCGCCTGCTTCAAGTTCTGCTATTTTTTCGTCATTTAAGTCATCAATAACAAAGTCTTCAGTATTTATAAGTAAACGCAAATATCCAAGTTCTGTTACTTTCTTAATAACCGACTTAATATCTTTAATGTCTCCCTCAAGCAAAGCAAACCTATGTAAAAGTGAGCTGTGATAAAGTGGAGCCACAATCATGAGTTTATACCCATTAAGTGTGTCCACAATTTCAGTGGAAAGGAGTGACGGTGTAGTCGAGGTGAGAGTATTTTTGTCTCTACATTTAGGGCAATGAGGCACTCCAATTCTCGCAAACATTAATCTAAAATAATCATATATTTCAGTAACAGTTGCAACAGTTGAACGTGGGTTACGGCTTACATTTTTTTGGTCAATAGCAATAGCAGGAGCAAGCCCTTCAATTTTATATACATTAGCATCTTCGAACCTACCCAAGAACCGCCTTGCATAAGTTGAAAGAGATTCTACAAAACGCCTTTGCCCTTCCTTAAAAATAGTGTCAAATGCTAAAGAAGTTTTCCCACTTCCTGACACACCTGTAATTACTGTGATTTCATTTTTAGGTATTCTTAAATCTATGTTTTTTAAATTATGTTTATTCGCCCCAGTAATAATTAATGTGTTCTCACGTGTTTCTCTACCCTCTTCTTTTTTATGACTGGGTTTATTAGACTTTTTTTTGGGATTAAGAATTATCTCAAGCTCTTTACTTGTGAGTGATTTTTTATTTTTAATAATCTCTTCAGGAGTACCAACAGCAACGATTTCTCCTCCCTTGTTTCCACCAAGAGGACCTAAATCAATTATATAGTCGCCACACTTTATAACATCTAAATTATGCTCGACCACTAAAACAGTGTTACCTTTTTCTACAAGACCATATAGGGCAAATAATAATTTTTTAATATCCTCAAAATGAAGACCAGTTGTCGGTTCATCAAGCAAATAAAGAGTGTTGCCTGTAGCCACTTTATGAAGCTCACTTGAAAGTTTAATACGCTGAGCCTCACCACCTGATAGTGTCGTTGAAGGCTGACCTAATTTTATGTACCCAAGCCCAATAGACTCCATAGTTTTAAGTATTCGTGTAATCATACCAATGCCATCAAAAAACTCTAATGCCTCAGAAACGCTTAAGTCTAGCACATCGTAAATTGTTTTATCTTTATATGTTATGTCAAGTGTTTCGCTATTAAATCTTTTACCATTACATTCCTCGCAAGGAACAAGAACATTTGACAAAAATTGCATTTCAAGCTCAACTACACCCGCCCCCTCGCAACTAGGACAACGCCCAGTTTTAACATTAAAAGAAAAACGCCCCTTGTCATACCCACGCATTTTAGCAAGTTTTGTTGCCGCAAATAAATCACGAATAGGACCGAATACTTTTGTGTATGTTGCAGGATTACTTCTTGGTGTTCTACCAATTGGCGATTGATCAATTTCAATAACCTTATCAATATTCTCAAGTCCCTTTATTTCTTTATGAGCCCCAATTTTTGTGCTTGACCCATGAAAATGTTTATACAAAGCACGCATTAAAATGTTTTCGATAAGAGTTGATTTACCACTTCCTGAAAGTCCTGTTACAACAACAAAAAGTCCAAGAGGTATTCTAACATCAATATTTTTAAGGTTATACTGACTTGCGCCTATTATTTCTATATATTTTCCATTACCCTCTCGCCTCGTTTTAGGTATTTCAATGTCGTCATCGCCACGCAAATAACGAGCTGTATGTGAGTGTTCCGACTTTATAAAAGTTTCATAATCCCCAATACCTACAATCTCACCACCATGAACACCAGCATCAGGACCTATGTCAATTAAATAATCGGACTCCTCCATAGTTTCTTTGTCATGCTCAACCACAATAACAGTATTATTTTTGTCACGCAATGCTTTAAGTGACTCAATTAATTTTCTGTTATCCGATTGATGAAGCCCGATTGAAGGTTCATCAAGCACATATAAAACGCCTTCAAGTCCGCTACCAATTTGACTTGCAAGCCTTATACGTTGCGACTCTCCTCCTGAAAGTGTGGGTGATGGGCGACTGATTGTAAGGTAAGTCAAACCTACTTTCACTAAAAATAGTAGCCTATAAATTATTTCTTTTATTATAGGGTTACCAATAACTTGATCTTTTTCTTTTAATTTAAGTGCCGTAAAATAGGCTAGTAAATCTTCAATTGTCATAGATGAGAAGTCGGCTATAGTTTTTTTGTCGAACTTAACAGATAATGCATCTTTATTTAGACGTTTCCCCTCGCACTCGACACATGTAACCTCTTCCATAAAATTAGTATAATAATTTATTCTATAAGTTTCATAAACATATTTAAGACGAGTAAGAATACCCGGCACTATTTCAAAAACATTTTTTTTATGATACCATGTTTTTTTCATCCAATTAATTTCTTTATCAGTACCATTAAGTAAATAATTTTTTTCTTTATCTGTAAAACTATTCCAACTTTTTTTAAGATTAATTTTGTAGGTATCCGCTATTAATTCAAGTTCATCAGTTCCATAATCACTATCAAAAGCAATATGCCCATCGACAAAACACTTAAGTGCTCCATCATAAACACTTTTAGTTTCGTCCCCAATAATATACCTTTCAAAAAATATGTGTTCAACACCAAGTCCGTCACAATGCTTACAAGCACCAATGGGATTATTAAAAGAAAATAAATTAGGCTCAATATCAGTGATGGAATGCCCACACTTAGCGCAAGAACGCTCAGTTGTGTAGAGTTTATAAAACTTATCTTCTAAAGCTTGCAAACTCATTTTTGTTTTTTTCTTAGTGGGCTCTTTCGCATCAGGCTCTTTATTTTCATTCTCATTATGTATTTCATAAAAAGCAACAAGCCCTTTTGTAATTCTAATACTACGCTCAATGTCGTCTGTTATTCGTGATAAATGCTTACTCATAACTTTAAGCCTATCTATCACAATTTCAATAGTGTGTTTTTCATAACGTTTAAGGGTAGGTATCTCATCATCTAGTTTATAAACAATTCCATCAATTCGTATTCTAGCGTACCCTGCAACTTTAACGCTCTCAATTTCCTTTCTATATTCCCCTTTTCTATCACGAACAATAGGAGCTAGAACAAGTATATCCTTGTCTAAAAAATCACGAAGAATAGACCTCGCAATTTGGTCTTCACTTTGTTTCGATATTTCATGTCCGCATTCTGAACAATATGGAGTGCCAAGTCTTGCAAAAAGTAGACGAAGAAAATCATATATTTCTGTAACAGTACCAACAGTAGACCTTGGGTTTTTGTTCACACTTTTTTGATCAATTGATACGGTTGGAGAAAGCCCTTCAATATGCTCTACATCTGCCTTAGCCATAACACCTAAAAATTGTCTTGCATAAGACGATAGAGATTCTAAGTAACGCCTTTGACCCTCTTTAAATATTGTATCAAATGCTAAGCTACTTTTACCACTACCTGAAACGCCTGTTAATGTTGTTAATGTTTTATGGGGAATAGATAAAGAAATAGATTTTAAGTTATGTTCTTTAGCTTTAAGTATTTCTATTGAGTCTTTATTCAAAACTGTTCACCTTCTAGTAATTTTTATCATTAAGATTCTAGCTATTATATAATGATTAGTTAATTTGTCAAAGGGTTATTAAAACATATATTCAATACTAAACATAAAAGTAGACGAATTAGGAGTTAATTCATTGCCGTCACCATAAGCCACTTTTCTATATACTGAGTTTATTTTAAGAAAGTCATCAAAACTGACAGTAAATTTAACAAAAGGTTCAATATATGTGGTGTCATTTGCAAGTTTATCATAAGGAAACACAAATGTAGCCCCTCCATAAAGTGTTATCATTCTTGAGGTAATAAACTCTAAAGCGAGTACAACTTCACCCAAATTATAAAGAGAACTATCACTATGAAACCTATAGTCAAAAAGCAGATTTAATGGAAAAACTTTCGGAACAAATGCAATCATAAGTGTACCAGCTACGTCAAGATTATCTGGGAGTTTCTCATTTGGAAGCTTGTCTGTAGAAAAAGAATAATCCACATCAAGCCTAACTCCAAACGACACATACCAATCTACTATTAGGGCTTTAGCGTGAAAGTGTATTCCTTCAAAATTAATTGAATCCACTTTATTTGTCATGTTTGATAAATTATTTCGACTAGCCTCTTCTTTATACATAAAGACAGGAGCTAAGGATAATTCTAAAAATTTCCATGGTCTTACTTCAAAATAGACTAAAAATGGTATATATAAAGCCCTCATGCTTACATTAGGGCTATTAGGATGCTCAAATATAATTTCTTGATTTTGATACCAAGCATTATGCTCATTTATAGTTAATCCAAGACCTACTGAAAACATCTCTTTTTTATCAATAAAAGGAGACAAGTCAAAATTATAATCATACCTTAGTGCAGAATATAATATGTTAGAATTAAAAATAATTATTAAAGTGAATAAAAGAGTTAGATTTAGTTTATTTTTGTTCATCCAAAATTTCGAGCCTTTTGTCTATACTATTAATATAACGTAAATCACTTATAAAGATTTTATACTTTTCTTGAAACTTAGCCTCTTTTACTAACGAGTTTAAAGTATCCTGTGCTTTTTGGTATGGCATTGAATCAATTTTATATCTTGCCCCATATAATTTATAAGCCTCATTAATTTCTGCCTCTGTAGAGTCTAGTATCTCCGTTCTCATAGTATTCTTAAGGTAATCATCAATAACAAAAGTTCTCATAACAGAATATTCAACGCTTTTAGCCTCGGGTTTATCATAAAAACCTGTTGTCTTCGCCTCATAAGCCATAACCTCACGAGCCACAAATGTACTAAACATATTAGCACGAGCTTCTTTTATTAATTCAGGGGGTATTTTCCCACCCGATTGCTTTAAGGCTTGTTTAAAAGATTCTTCAAAATTAGCAAGAGGTATACGAACATCTCCTATAACAACACAAGGGTCGCTAACAGAAGAATAGGTCATATTATATTTTTTTTTCGCTTCGGAAACAATACGTTTATACTCATCACGCATTCGTTCTTGTGCTATAGTATATTCAATCTCTGTTGCAACATCAGCATATGTTATGTTTCTGCCAGGTGCTAAAGATTTTATACGAGTCTGTTCTCTTTTCCAATATGCCTGTTTATCAGCTTCAGTAACTTTTAGCACATCTTCATCAAGAATCTCTCGTGCATAAAGTTGTGCAATCTGTCTATCCACTTCAATTTTAGCTTTTGAAATTAACTCTTCATTCTTATCATATCCAGCAAGCACAGCCTCATTATAAATAAGTTCTTGCTCTATAATTTGATTAGCAAAATTCCAACGTTCAATCTCATTTGTAACAAAAATAGGTATAGCTTCATCAGAAAAGCCTCTAGTAGTAGCAAAATTAGAAACTTCAGACATATAATCAAACTTTGTTATTTCTTTAACTAAATCGCCTTCAGAATTTTTTATAAGTATAAGCCATTCCTCAGAATAAAGAGAAGTGAATAAGCTAAAAAAAAGTAAAATAGAAATAAATATACGCATTTTATATAACTCTCTTAAAAAAATTAAAAATCAAAATCATCATCTATAGTACTATTAGATTTTTTTTTACTTTTCCTTCTAATCGATTCAGTCTTTATCTGTTCAGTATCTGTAGAATCATATTTTTTTGTAGAAAACAATGAAAATAAAGCTTTTACAAAGTTAGGTACTTTAAAATCCTGAATAAAGCTTGAAAACTTTAAAGCTTTTTCTGTTACCAGATTTATACTATAATAAACACTATCCATTTTATCTTTCGCTCTAGAAACTTCATCAGAAGCTAAATCTAGGAGAATATTGCATTTCTCTGAAGCAACATTTATATCTGACAATATTTTGTCAAACTTGTTTGCAAAACGAAAGTAAAATAAAAACAAGAATCCTATAACAACTAAAAGAAAAACAACAATAATGAATGCAATAACGGCTAAAGATATAGCCATAATGTTAATTTGAAATGTAAATTCTTCCATATTATGTATTAGTTTTCAGTAATTTCCTTAAACTTCTTTTTTCCCTTTTCTATAAGACCTTCACTTTTAGAAACAATTTCATTTGTTTTTTCAAGACTTTTTTCATAAAGATCATCTACTTTAACTTTCATAGTATTCAATTTTTCTTTAACATCTTCTCTAGTCTCGTCTCCAGCCTTTGGAGCAATAAGTATACCAACAATAACACCTAAACCAGCACCAACTAAAAAAGATAAAGTTACTGAACTTGCTCTTGACATAAACACCTCCTAAAAAATGATAAATACTATATGCATAGTAATATTATTTTTTATTTTTGTCAACCGTAATTAATTAGTTTACTAGCTTTTAATTATATAAATAATATAATATAATACTCTTTTAAAATGTAGGCGGTATTTATGAGCAAAGAAACCAAACAATCAAAAGCCGTTTTAATAATAGCTTGCATGTACAAAACACATGAATGCTATAAAAAATCTTTATTGTTACTCAGAAATGAGTTTGGCAAAGAATCGCACATAAGTGAAGAGTTCGATTTCTCATATTCCAACTATTACAGTAAAGAAATGGGCGACAACCTAAAAAAGAAAATTATAGTATTTGATAAAATGATAGCACGTGATTATTTAGTTAAAGTAAAAAAAATCACAGACAAAATAGAAATTAATTTATCAGAAAATGATAGAAGAAACATAAACCTTGACCCTGCCATTCTAACACTAGAAAACTTTATTTTAGCCACAAATAAAAACTTCACACATAGAATATTTTTGTCTGAAAACGTTTTCGCCGACCTCACACTCATATACAAAAAAAGCGAAGGCTACACTTCCCTACCTTGGACATATTCTGACTACTCATCAGAGCACATAAAAAACTTCCTAAACGACACTAGAAAAATTTTCTATGATA
>CAMRCO010000083.1 GCA_947040945.1 uncultured Spirochaetia bacterium | reverse complement strand
TTCTATTAAAAACTGACAGGGTAGACTGTGATGTAAAATAATATATCGAAAATATCTTTAATTAGTTCTGAAGATACAAGTTTTAATTGTAACAGATATATAATTAGATGTCAATTTTGTAGCATATTTCTACTTTGAGTCTATGTGTGAATAGATGTAGGTGAAATTGTGCTAAAAGCAACAAATCCAACACTTTTAACATATGTATTTTATATTATGTTGTATTTTAAGTATAGAACTGTTTAGGTAAATGATGTTTTTAGTTCTATATATAGTATTAATTTATAATACTCAGCAACTAATATGAATAATTCAGCTATTTTTTCATTTTTATTTAATAAAATATTGACATAATAACAAAAAACTGATATCTTATTATAAGATTGGTATAATATCCTCTGCAGTATGTTTCGTGGCAGGTACTGACTGAATCCGCCAGGGTTGGAAGACAGCAACGGTAGGTCAAATTATCTGGGCACCGAAGCTATGCTGTGGGGGGCTTTAATTTATATCATAAGTCTGTAACAAAGGAAAACTGCTTTAAAAAACTAATACAAAAATTATTAAACTCTTAAATGGAGTTGATGTTTTAATAAAGTAATAGACTGCCGAATAAAAATATTTAGAGAAAAAGAATTTAAAATGAAAAAAAAATCAATTTTTGATGGAACACTTACTATTCAGAAAGATAATTGGCTAGAAGTGTTTTCAGCTTGCCTTGGAAGAGTGATGGCGAATCAAATTGCCTGTGGGGAACTTGTAATAAAAGATAAAGACTGGAATGTAGACTTTGCTGAAGGTGTCATTTCATTTGGTGAAGATAAATACCCTGTTCAATTTATTGGTAATGAATCAGAGTCGACAGGAACTTGGTTATGGGGTTGGGAGAATGTCAATAATTTCCAAAAAAACGTTATTGAGTTAGCAGAAGAAACAAAGTCTTTAGGTGCGAGTATAGGGCTTAAAGAATTGACAACTGCTGAAATTGAAATATCAGAAACATTAAATGGACATACATTTGCAATTGTTGCTTGTGGTTTAAGTGATAAACATATTTGTTATTATAGAGGGCCTCATCAAAATGGGGCAATATTAGTGGCGTTTTCTGATATTGACTTAAAAGTGTTTTCTGAAATAGATGCTGAAAAGTTTATAAGTGTTGTTATGGACTCCATTCAAAATTTTGAAGTAAATCATAAAATATTTATTGAAAGCTTCCTCTATCAAAATAATATATTATTTGCTTGGAAAGAAAATTGTATTATAGCACATTTTAAAGAAGACTTAAATATTGAGTTTGAAGAACTTGATAATAATAATTTGCGTATTCTTAATATTGAAACTGTACTTAAAAGTTGAGTTATTAAACTTATTGTAGAATTAAATAATATTGATTAATTCTAATGTTGTATAATTTTCTTTTTAATAATAAAATATATACTATGCTTTTTTCTAAACGTAATATAAAAATATTTCTATCTTTATTTGCCATTATATTTATTTTATCTTCTATAATTTTTATACCAAAAATAAAATATGTTTATGACTATATAAACACCCCATTCAATACTAATGTTTTAGTGTCTGAAAAAGAAAGAGCTATAAATATTTTGGATAGAAACAATATATTACTTTCTACTTTATATCCTGAACATGGTGGAAAATATAAAGAAGTAGTTTATTCTGATTTACCTCAAGTTTTAATAGATGCTGTTATAAGTGCTGAGGACAAAAACTTTTTTACACATAATGGAATCGATTTTAAGGCGGTAATACGTGCTTTCATTTCTAATATTAAAGCAAGAAAAATTGTATCTGGGGCAAGCACTATAACTCAGCAATTAGTTAAAAATATAGAAAACAATGAAAGAAGTTATAAAAATAAAGTATATGAAATGTTTGATGCTGTAAGGCTTGAAAAAGAATTATCTAAAGAAAGTATTATAACTCTATATTTAAATAATATATTTTTTGGTAATAATATTTATGGAGTAGGGGCAGCAAGCGAGGTATATTTTAATAAACCTATTGGCAGTATAACTGTAAAAGAAGCTTCAATTTTAGCCTCTATTATAAAATCAGGAACGAAATTTAATCCTTACAAAAAAACCTACTCTCTTAATAGTCGCTCACTTTATGTGCTTAAAGAGATGAAAGATAATGAGTTTATAACTGAGAGCATTTATAATGAAAGCGTTACAAACACGGCTATTATTTATAAAAACGCTAAAAATATATTTAAAGCACCTCATTTCAGCATGTATGTTAAGTCAGCTTTTGACAGCTTAAAATTAAAAGAAGTAGTAGAAATAAAAACCACTCTAGATTATAAAATTCAAGAAGAGATTATGCTTGTAATAAAAAATACAACCCAGTCACTAGAAAGTTATAATGTTAGAAATATTTCATGTGTAGTTCTTGATGCAAAAACTGGTGCTATAGTTTCGATGATAGGGTCTCTAAATTATAATGACAAAGAAGATAATGGGGCGGTGAACGGGGCAACGTCTTTAAGGCAACCTGGGTCAACCTTAAAACCATTTTTGTATGGATATTTATTTGAAGAAGGGGAGACTCCTGCCTCTGTGATAGCCGACACTAAAACATATATTGCCTCATCAGGTGGCGAATATATACCCGATAATTTTGATAAAAAGTTTAGAGGGCCTGTTACAATTCGTTATGCATTAGCGAACTCTCTTAATGTGCCTGCGGTTAAATGGCTCGCTAATTATAAAATAAAAGATTTTCAAAATGTTTTACTAAAAAGTGGTTTAACTAGTATTACAAAAAATCCAGATTATTATGGGTATGCTCTTGCTTTAGGTAGTGCTGAAGTTAGGTTGCTCGATTTGGCAAGTGCCTACACTGTTTTCTCGCAAGACGGAATTTTTAAGAATAATTATTCAATAGAAAATATTAAAACATCAAAAAATGAAATTATATATATGCCTAAAAAAAAGCATAAACGTGTTTTTTCGCATGAGACAAGTTATCTTGTAACAAGTATTTTATCAGATAAAAGAATGAGGCTTTCATCATTTCCGAATTTGAAGAGTGTCGTTTATCCATTTTCTATTGCCTTAAAAACAGGAACTTCAAAAAACTTTAGAGATGCTTGGGTTGTTGGGTATACTAAAGATTATATAGTAGCCATTTGGCTTGGAGACTTTAAGGGAAGTGAGATGATTAATGTTACAGGTGGTAGTGGGGCGTCTCCTATACTTTATGATATTTTTTCAATGCTAAATAAAGAACAAAAAGCGACTGTCTGGAATAAACCAAGTACTATGATTGAAAGAGAAATTTGCTTAATGTCGGGTAAACTTAAAACTGTAAATTGTAGTGAAAGTATGCTTGAAATATTTTCATCTAAAAATGTTATAGAGGAATATTGTGATTTTCATAAACTTTATACCAAAGAAAAAGATGGAGTAGTTTATAATCAAGTTTTTTTAGACCTACCGCAAGAGTATGAAACTTGGCAAACAGAAAGAGAAATGACCATTGTTGATTCTACTTGGACTAATACTGAAATGAATAGCATAGCTTTTTATGAACCTAAAAATAGAAATAAAAAAACAGTTTCAATGAAAGCACCAAAGCACAACTCTATTTATAGGATAGATAATAATATTCCACTCAAATATCAGAGAATAGATGTAGCGACTTCACTTAAAGATGATGAGTTTTCAGATATTACCATTTATCAGAATGAAGAGATAATAGCGAGAGAAAATAATGTAAGATGGACGCTTGAAAAAGGGCATCATATTTTTTATGCTGAAATAAAGTATAAAAATGGAGAATATATTACGACTCCAAAAGTTAGCATTTATGTGGACTAAATATTTATAACTTCACTTGCGGTATATAATGAACCTATTATAAGTGCGGGCATATTTTTTTCATTCGACATATCTTTAACATATTTCAATGCACACTCAAGACTTTCTATATGTTCGCTTTCTATTCCAATACTTTCTAAATATTTATGTGTAGACAGGCTGTCAGTATCTTTATATTCATTTTTTGGAGCGCTCACTATCAGCGTCATATTATTTTTATACTTAATTAAAGTTTTACACATGCGGTCAATATCTTTATCAGCTAATGGTGCAAAAAGTATAATGATATTAGGAAACCAGTTGTAAAGAGTTTCTAAAACAGTTTTCATAGAATGTCCATTATGAGCTCCATCAACAATAATGGGAGGACTTTCTTGAATAAATGTCATGCGTCCGTTTATTTTTAAGTCTTTAATTGATGAAGCTATACCTGAATAAAAACTATTTTCCATGTTAGGATATAATAATCTAAATGCCCTAAATGCCACCGATATATTTTCAGCTTGATGACTGCCAACTAAAGAAACATTAAATATTTCTTTATAATCATTTTCTATATATTCAAATGAAAGTTCGTCTTTTGTGTTTTTTATAATATAATTTGAAAAGTTTTCACCTAAAATAAATATGGGAGAATTTTTATCAGAAGCGTTTTTTTTTAATACGTTTAATGCATTACTACTTGAGCTTGCTGAAACTATTGGTATATTATGCTTTATTATGCCTGCTTTCTCAAATGCTATCTCTTCAATTGTGTCTCCGAGTATATTTGTGTGGTCGTATGATATACTTGTTATAATGCTCACAGTTGTGTCAACTATATTCGTGCAGTCGAGTCTGCCACCAATGCCTGTCTCAATACAAGCATAGTCTACATTTTCTTTATAAAAATAATATAGACCCATTATTGTAAAAAACTCGAAAACGCTTATATTAAGACTTTCTTTTTCTATTATATCTTTTATTTTTAATGCTATGCTAATAAAAGTGTTCTCATCTATCCAATTACCATTAATAGATATTCGCTCTCTCTCACTTATAATATGAGGGGATATAAAAGCACCCACTTTACCACCTGCTTTAGTAAGCATGCTTGAAAGTGATAATGTAGTTGAGCCTTTTCCTTTAGTGCCAGCAATATGAATTATCTTAAATGTTTGTTTATATTCTAGTTCTTCAAGTATATAAGCTGTTTTTGAAACATTAATTTCTCTTTTTCTATATGTTTCTTTTTCATGTTTTTTTATATTAATGAGTGAGTAAATGTATATTAGTATTTCGCTATAGTTCATATTTTCACCTATTTTTGTATATATCTAAATATTTTCAGAGTATAACATATTGTAAAAATGAGTAGGGTAGTCTGCCTCAAACTCTAAAATCTTACTCGTTGTAGGATGCTTAAATGATAACTTTTTAGCATGTAGCATAAGTGTTTCGTATTTGCATGATGACTTCGAGTATATTTTGTCGCCTGCTATTGGGTATCCTTTATATGATAAATGAACTCTAATTTGGTGAGTACGTCCTGTTTTAGGGCTTGCTTCGACCAATGTGTGTGCGTCAAACATGTTTAGTACATTAATATTTGTAATTGATTCTTTCCCATCACTTCTTACAGTCATTTTTTTTCTATACACAGGATGTCTACCTATTGGTAAGTTTATAGTAAAATCGTTTTTACGAACATTACCTGTAACAATAGCGTGATAAGTTTTTCCTACACTTCTTTCTTTAAATTGATCTTGAATGATTGTAACAATATCAGGGCTTTTCCCAATTATAATAAGTCCTGAAGTATCTTTGTCAAGCCTGTGTATTATTCCTGCTCGTGTTTTCTCTCCATAAAAACGAAAATCTTTTATGTGATAAAGTAAAGCATTAACCAAAGTTCCTTTCATCTCGCTCGGGGAACAGTGTACACTTAATCCTGATGCTTTATTTAATACTAAAATATCTTCATCTTGATATATTATATCAATTGGAATATCTTGAGGTTCTGGATTATCAGTATTCTCTTCAGTTGGTTTTTCTATGTCAATGGATATAGAATCATCTTTTTTTAATGTGTATGAGAATTTTTTACTAACGCCATTCACTAAAATACCACTAATATGGTTTTTTAGCTGAGACCTTGTCATACTAAGTTTTGAGGAAACAAAAACGTCAAGTCTAGTATTTATTGACTCATCATCTATATTATATTTTAGGGTCATCAGTTGTCAATTCTTTTATATTTCTATCTAAGTCTTCTTTAAGAATGAAAGTCGCAATTATAATTATTACAATACCAATTGTGATTGAAGCATCAGCAATATTATAATTGTAGGGGAAACGAATAGTTTTTGTAAGCCCCATATTAATAAAATCTGTTACATATCCTGTGTAGACTCTATCAAAAAAATTACCTAAAGCACCAGCAAATATTAATGTAAAACCTATCATTGAATACTTTTGTTTTTTTGGATTAACTGTAAGCATAAAATAGAATACAAATAAAACAGAAATACCTACAAGTATTTCTAAAATAATAGGCATAATGTTTTCTAGAGGCTTAGGTACATCATTTAGAAGACCAAATGCGACACCATAATTTCTAGTGTATATAAAAATTAAAAAGTCTCCTAAAACATGCTTAACTGTTACTTTACTAAGATAAGTTTCTACTAAATGCTTTGAAACCATATCTATAATAAATATAGCTATTGATATAAGAAAAAACACACGCCTTTCTTTGACTTTTAAACCAATACGTTTAATCATAATTCCTCACTGTTTAAGATTGATTGAATGAATGAATGATAGTCTTTTTTTATAAAAAAAACAACCCTTTATTTTGTTCTTTATTTCACTGTTTGACTTCTTATTTATTACTAAATAATGCCCAAGGTCTTGTGTTTGGTGCATTTGCTTTAAGGTCTATCATTTCGTCTTTTGTAGGGTGCTTAAATTTAAGAGTTTTTGCGAATAGTCCTAGTGGAACAAAGTCTTTGTCATATTTTATGTAACCGCCATATTTACGGTCTCCATATATTGCATGCCCTAAGTTTGAAAGTTGCACTCTAATTTGATGAAAGCGTCCTGTTTCAAGTTCAACTTTTATTAGGCTTAAATTGTTTGATGGTAATTCTTCTAACACAGAATAACTTAGCCTTGCGAGTTTAGCACTTTTATCTTTTTTGTCATCAAAAACAACTTGGGCAATACTACCAAGCTTATTAGTTTTTTTTATAAGATAGTTTTCTAAAGTGTCTTCTTTGGCACTGGGTATTCCATTAATAACCGCATAATAAGTTTTATAAAACTCTCTATTTCTTATAGATTCACTAAGTCTTGATGCTGCTTTTGAAGTTTTCGCAAAAACCATTATTCCAGAAACAGGTCGGTCAAGTCTATGTACTATACCTAAAAAAACATTTCCTTGCTTATCATATTTAAGTTTTATATAATCTTTGACATGATCATAGAGAGAAATGTCCCCACTTGAGTCTGACTGTGTTGGAATGTTTGGAGGTTTTACTAAAGCTATAACATGATTATCCTCATAGAGGATTTTTGATTCTATATATGTGATAATGTTATTTAAAGACATGTGCCGAGTCAGGGAATTGAACCCTAGACACAAGGATTTTCAGTCCTTTGCTCTACCAACTGAGCTAACTCGGCAAGTTCTTAGTATACTACAATGTTTCTGAAAAAAAGTCAATACCATTTATTTTAAAAAAATATTCTATCAATTATTGTAAAAAGTATTATTCCTTAGTATAGTAGTAAATAATTATTTATAGTTGACTAAAGAGTAAAAATTCATTATACTGTTATAATATGTATTAGTGTATTTTTAGGAGGTATTATGCGTTCAGCTTCAGTTACAGTTAAAAATCCAACTGGTCTACATGCTAGGCCCGGTAATGACTTTGTTAGCTTTGTAAAGACACTAAAGTGTAGTGTTGAGATAGAAAACGAGGAAGGAAAAAGAGTTAAGGCAACATCTTTACTTAAAGTACTTTCTTTGGGTGTTAAATTAGATTCTGTCATAACAATATATTGTGATGGAGAAGGTGAAGATATAGCATTAGAAGATGTTGTAAATTTCATTGATAATCTTAAAGAATAAATAAAAAACATAGGGGCATCACTGTGGAAAGAAAAATTTTTGGTATTGGAGTTTCCCCAGGTATAGTTATAGGTAATGTTTATATCTTTCAAAAAGAAGAACTTGTACTAAACCCATGTGAAATTTGTAACTTAAAAGAAGAGAAAGACAAACTTCTTAAAGGGCGTGATAAATCGGCAGAAAAAATTAAGTTTATACGTGAAAAAACAATGGAGAAACTTGGTGAAGACCATGCCAAAATTTTTGATGCTCACCTTACTATTTTAGAGGATGAGGACTTATTTGATGAGGTGTGCACGATTATAGATGAAGAACGCCTTAGTGCAGAATCTGCTTTAGTTAAGGTAATCGATACTTATAAAGAAATGCTTGGTAGTGTTGATGATGAGTACCTTAAAGAAAGAGTGAACGACTTAACTGATATATCAGACAGATGGATTCACAATATTTTGGGTAAAGAAATACCAACACTTGAGTATTTGTCTAATGATGCTATTGTAATAGCGTATGACCTAACTCCATCTGACACCTCAAATATTGATTTAAACAATATAAAGGGTTTTATGACAGAAATAGGAGGGCGAACATCTCACACTTCTATTATGGCTCGTTCATTAGAAATACCTGCACTTGTTGCTGTGGGTTCTATTATGAATAGTGTGAAAAATGGCGATTGTGTTATACTTGATATATCTAATAATTTAGCAATAATTAATCCTGATGATGAAACTATTGAAAAGTATAATGAAAATATAAAGCAGTATCAGGAAAAACAAGCGCTCTTAAAGGAATATACACATAAAGAGGCAATATCTATAGATGGCACTAAGGTTAAAGTATATGCCAATATAGGTTCTCCTGCTGATATGCAAGGTGTTATTCAAAATGGAGCTGAGGGAATAGGGCTTTATAGAACAGAGTTTCTTTTTATGGGGCATAATGATTTTCCATCAGAAGATGAACAGTATGAGGCGTATAAAACTGTGGCACTTGCTATGGAAGGACATACTGTAACAATTAGAACTATGGATATAGGAGGCGATAAATTTTTGCCTTATCTTGAAATGCCTAAAGAAGAGAATCCAGCTTTGGGTTGGAGAGCTTTGAGAATATGTCTTGACAAACCTGACATACTTAAAACTCAGTATAGAGCATTGCTTAGAGCATCTCAATTTGGAAAAATTAAAGTTATGCTTCCAATGATAGTTTCTATTGATGAGTTACTTAAATCTAAAGAAATATTTAATGAGTGTAAGGCTGAGCTTAAAAGTGAGAAGGTAGAGTTCAATGAATTTCTTGAGCTTGGTATTATGATTGAAACACCTTCAGTTGTGTTTAGAGCAAGAGACTTTGCCTCTGAGTCAGATTTTTTCTCGATAGGAACTAATGATCTTACACAATATACACTTGCTGCTGACAGAGGTAATCAACATGTGGCTTCACTTGCTGACCCTTTTAATCCTTCTGTACTTCAAGCTATAAAAATGGCTATTGATGGAGCACATAAGGGTGGTATAGTTATTTCTATGTGTGGAGAGCTTGCAGGCGACCTTTTAGCTGTTCCTGTTTTACTCGGTATGGGTCTTGATATATTTTCAATGTCTCCAATTTCTATAGCTTCTGTAAAAAAATTAATTATATCACTTGACAAAACTGAGTGTGAAATGCTTTCAA
>CAMRCO010000082.1 GCA_947040945.1 uncultured Spirochaetia bacterium | reverse complement strand
CCATAATTTACTCCAACATAAAATTAATCAATTAAAAACATAATATTACCAAACAGACAAAAATTCAAGCAAGTATTGTTTTAGTTTCTAGAGTTAATTATAGAATCTATTGGATTAGTTTCCCAGCCTGTACTTGGGACTTGAAAACTTTCTGGTAAGTCGCTAATTTTAACAGGGATGAGCTCTGAGTATTTTATATTGTCAGTATTCATTTTTATAAAATATGCATAGTTAGTATAATCTTTTGGAACAATAAAATTGTGTGCATATAGAGTATCATCTATATGAAATTCAAATTGAGCTCGGTATTCACGTATTGTGTCATGTTTACCGCTACTAGAAGTTCGCTCTATTTGTGTAATAGTCGCAATCGTGTAGACTAAATTATTTTTGTTTTCTATAAGATACTTATCAAAAGTTTTGTATCTATAATATTTAATAGGAAAAAAAATAGAGGCGAAAATAATTAAAGTTAATATAGCCGATTTTATCCGTACTTCATTTTGTGGTATTGAGTCTCTTTTTCGGAGGCTTATCATTATAACTATAAACATTGATAAAAAATATATGCATGCAAAAAATGTAATTAAAATTAATATGGTAAGTGGGTTTAGTAGGTAGCTTACATAATATTCTTTGAAGTAAGTAAATAACATATTTTATTATAGCATTAATTTTTTTTATTGTAAACTGAAAAACTGAGAAATAATATAAAGTGTAATAAATAAATAGATATTGACAAATATTTAATATTGAAGTAGAATGTAATTATATCTATGAGATGTTATATAAATATATTCATTTTATAAGATAATGTAAATGCGCTAGTAGCTCAATTGGATAGAGCAACAGCCTTCTAAGCTGTAGGTTGCAGGTTCGATTCCTGCCTGGCGCACTTATTATTTTGCTTACATATGGCGAATGTAGCTCAGTTGGTTAGAGTTCTAGATTGTGGATCTAGATGTCGCGGGTTCAAGTCCCGTCATTCGCCCATAAAAAACAATGAACACATACTTTATTTATAAGCGTCTGTAGCTCAATTGGATAGAGCAACGGATTTCGGTTCCGTGTGCTGGAGGTTCGATTCCTCTCAGACGCAATTAATTTTTTACGTATCTTTCCATTTCTCTGTCGAGGCTTTTTTCTCTGGCAGTACTTCTTTTATCATGTAGGTTTTTACCACGTGCAAGAGCGAGTTCTACTTTAATTTTTCCACGACTAAAATATAGACGAATAGGGACTAGGGTTAATCCTTGTTCTTTAACTTTTCCGTGAAGGCGTTTAATTTCACGTTTTTTCATTAACAGCTTTCTTATTCTAAGTGGATCATGATTATTAATATTTCCAAAACTGTATCCTGATATATGTAGGTTTACTATAAATAATTCGCCTGACTTAAAAGTAGCATATGACTCGGTGATGTTTACACTTTTCTCTCTAAGCGACTTAACTTCAGTGCCAACAAGTGATATACCAGCCTCAAATGTTTCTATAAGCTCATAATTAAATAATGCTTTTTTATTTTTTACTATTTCGTTGTTATTTTCTTTATTCTTCATTTTTTAATCCTAAAATATATAAAACAATATCTCTAAACTTCATGCCATAAGAACGAGCCATTTCAGGTATGTCGGAGGTGTTTGTCATACCTCCTTGAGTATTACACTCCATAAAGTTTATATTGCCTTCTTCTGAAATTGTCGCATCAATTCGGCAAACTCCTCTACATCCGAGTAAATTGTAAGCTTCTTTAGCTGACTTTTTTATTCTCTCTTCTAAAACACTTTCTATTTTTGCAGGTATTTCAAACCTCGTCATATTAGGTGTGTACTTAGCTTCATAATCATATATTTCGTTTTTAGAGTATATTCCAAGAATAGGAAAAACAAATATGTCGAGCTTATTTTTTACAAGCCCTATTGTTATTTCAGTTCCTTTTATGTACTCTTCAATTAAATACTCGTCATCACAAATATTTTCTTTTAAGCTTAAAAAAGTAGCACGGTCTTTAATTAAATGAACTCCAACACTTGAGCCACTTGAAATTGGTTTTAATATGAAAGGGTAGTGGAATAAGCCAAGTTTTGTTTTAACTTTATCCTCATCAATATTCACTACATTTTTAAGTATGTCGAAATTAGCTGTTGGTATATTGTGAAGTTTCCAAATATATTTAGTGTGTAGCTTATTCATACATAATGCACTCACAAGCACATTTTCACCAGTATATGGAATATGTAGCATGTCAAGCATTCCTTGAATAACACCATCCTCTCCATATTTGCCATGAAGTATATTATAGCAAAAATCAATGTTTTCACTTTTTAATGTGTTGGCAAGTGTTACGCCATCTTTAACATCAATTAAAATAGTGTTTTTCGATAATTCCTCAAACGATATTAAAGCTTCATATACATTTTTTCCACTTCTAAGTGAAACCTCACGTTCTTCATTATTGCCACCATATAAAACAGCAATTTTTTTACTGCTAAATCTAGCAAGTATTTCTTTTTTAATACTCTCTTCTAAAAGCATTACTCTGTACCGATATTACATATTGACTTTATAATTTCAAGCTTGCTTCTTTCTCTTTCACTTAAAGATGCATATTTCGATTTAGATATAATATCAGTAGCAAGTTCAATAAAAGTGTCTTTAAGTAGCTCAGCTGCCTGCTGTGGCGTTTTTCCTGTAACTTTAATACTAAGCTCATGATGTCCCATTAAATATTCGCCATCATCAAGCTTTAAAATATATCCTATTAAAGGAGCTTTAAAAGCCATCTCATCTGTGTCGGTTAGATTTAATTCTAATTTTTGTCTTGGTGCCATTATTCTATACCTGCCTCTTTTTTATAATTTTCATTTGTGAGACTAAATGTTTTTTCAGTAAAAAGTATTTCATTTGTACTAAAAATATAAGGATTTCTGTCTTTTAAGCTTATTACAGCATTTGATACCGCTTCATTAATTACTATATCAAGTCCTGATTTATGCTTTTTTTGATACTCTAAAATATCAGCTATAATTATGTCATAAGCTGTTTGTCTAGTAGGGCCAGCATCTCCTATAATATGATAAGATGTTCCTTCAAAATCTTCTATCCAAATAGGAGCTTTATTAAAGTCATACATTTGAAAATATAGTTCTACTTTCTGTGACCAAAATGATAACACAGATTCTACGAACATATAACCGGAAGTGTTCTCTTCTAAAAATGATATGGTTTCTGGTGTGAGATAATTTGTGGCAATAGTACCCGTTGCAGCTATTCTGTCAGAGCCTAGTACTGCATGATATTCTAATTTTGAAAATGCTTCTTTTCCTAATGCATCTTCAAGTGTAATTAGTTTAACCATATTTCCTTGACTATTAAAATTAGTTATAAAAGAAGCAAGCACATTATCCGCATATATTTGAGTATTTAAATATTTTAATTTATCTAAACGAGAATCTGTCATGTTTTTAGGTAATGTAAATGAAGCGACAACTATTGTGCTTTCTTTGCCAATAAATTGTTCTACTTGTATATATGAAAATGTTTGTGCACAAGACACTATAATTATAATAAGTAGTGATAGTAATAATATTTTTTTTATCATAAACATTTAAGCCTTTTCATTTCTATATTTTAATACTTGTGATGCTAAAGACCTTACAGCATAATCAGTATCTGCTTTTAAGATGGCATCTAATGAAGTATTAACTCTTTCGTCATCATAGTCTTTTAATGCCTCAATGGCAGCCATTCTTACCCATTTATTTTTGCTAGAAAGGTTTTTAAGTATATCAACAATTAATTCATTATTATTAATTTTTCCAGCAACATTTAATGCCTCAATTTGAACCTCAATATCAACATCATAAATAGCAGTTTTTATTCTGTCAATTGACTCAGGTGTATTAGAATTAAGTTGCCCAAGTCCATAAACAGCAATAGCCCGCACATTAAAATCAGGGTCTTCTACGCTAAGCCTTAAAAACTCGCTGTAGGCAAGAGGCGTTTTAATTTTAGCTAAAACCCATAATGCTTCCGACCTTGTTTCTCTGTTGCCATTTTGAACAGCTTCAATAACATTTCTGATTAAAGCCTCATCAGTATTATCTTTATCTAACTTCTTTTCATATTTTCTTATTTCATCAAGCCGTCTTAATGCCACAGTTTTTGGAGAACATGACAAAACAAAAAATGAAACGATAACTAATATGGTTATTATATTTTTCATATATAATTCTATCCTAAAATATTTAATAATTTATCTTTTTCTATACTTTCTATATAGCTTCTAGCTTTTTCTATATTCTCTATACTTCCTTGTGCAAAACTATCTTTACCACCACCACGTCCACCACTGACAGCTATAATGTCTTTAAGTAGTGAGTTGGCTGACACTTTTGTTGTTCCTGCTACTTGAATCATTATAGAGTGAGTATTTTCAAAACTTGATGTTATAATCGCAATATGCTCTTTTACTCTTTCTTTTAATACGTCAGTATATTCTTTAGTCGTTTTAGTATCTTCATCAAAATGTAGACTATAGTATTTTATATCATTTATAGTTTTATAAGAAGCTAAAAAATCATTATTTGATTTACCACCCATTTTAAGTGTTTTATTTTCTTTTTGAAGTTTTTTAATGTCTTCAGTGAGTTTATCCATTTTTAATTGAATATCATTAACTTTGTTCACTCCAATTGACTTGCTTAAAGTTTTGATTTCAGACAATATATTACTTGCTGTTTTTGCGGCATTAATTCCTGTTGTTGCCTCAATACGCCTAACACCACTTGCAATTGAGCCTTCACTTAATATATGAAAATAGCCAATTTCTGAAGTATTTGTTATATGACTTCCTCCACAAAGTTCGAACGAAAATCCGTTACCAATATTTAATGTCCTCACAGTATTGTCATATTTTTCGCCAAAAAGAGCTTTAGCACCAGCGTCTATTGCGTCATCCTTAGACATAGATTTTATAATAGCAGGGTATGACTTAAACACAACATTATTTACTTCATTTTCTATTTCAAGTAATTCATCATCTGTAATCGATTTATTATGTGTGAAGTCGAATCTTAAATGATTTTCTGTAACCAAACTTCCTGCTTGACTAACATGTGTTCCTAGTTTAAGTTCAAGAACACGCTGTAAAACATGAGTTCCTGTATGGTTTTTTCTTATGCTGTTTCGTCTGTCGAGGTCGATGAATAGTTCTACATTGTCCTCTAAACTAATTTCAGTATCAGCCGTGTCTACAATATGAATAGTAACACCGTCTTTTTTTTGAGTATCAACTACTTTTATATTTTTAGAGTTCTCTGTTTTTATAATTCCTGTGTCACCAACTTGACCACCCATTTCCCCATAAAATGGAGTCGCCTTAGTTATAATTATTCCAAGACCTTTAAGACTACTCACTTTTTTATCATTTTGATATAAAGCCGTAATGCTAGACTTTATTCCATTAGATATGTTTTCATAATTTTCACCAACATATTGAACATCACACTTTTCTATATAATCAAATGATTTTTTGTCCACACTTTTACCACGACTTCTTTGACGTTGTTCATTCATAGCATTCTTAAAACCATCTGAATCAACTGTAAAGCCTTGATCTTTTGCTTCTTCTTCTGTTATCTCAAAAGGAAGCCCATACGTATCGAAAAGAGTAAAAGCTTGCTCTCCTGTTATTGTTTTGTTCTTACTTTCGTCCATTATTGAGTAAAGTTTATTCATTCCGACAGAAATTGTTTGATAAAATTTTTCTTCTTCTGTAAGTAAAATAGTTTTTATGCCAGCTTCTTTTTCAATTAAATATGGATATATTTCTTTATAGGTGTCGACTACGCTATATGTTATCTCTGAAAGAAATGATTGTCTAAACTCGAGGTCGCCTGCAGCTTTTAAAGCACGTCTTAAAAGTCTTCTTAAAACATAACCTCGTCCCTCATTTGACGGAATAACGCCTTCGCTCATAACAAAAACCAAAGCACGTAAGTGGTCGGCTATAACATTAATTTTTGTTTTAGTTGTTTCTGTATATTTTACATTAAGTTTTTTGAGTATAGAATCAACTATAGGCTTCATAACATCAGTTTGATAATTGCTTTCAACTCCTTGAGTAATGTATGCGAGTCTTTCAAGCCCCATGCCAGTATCAATTCCTACATTAGCGAGTGGAGTTTGAGTGCCGTCTGTATCTTGAAAAAACTCATTAAACACAAGATTCCAAAACTCAAGATAACGCTCACAATCACAACCCACAAAACAGTTAGGCTTTTTACAACCTTTCTCTTCACCCATGTCGATGTAGAGTTCACTGCAAGGCCCACATGCACCGCTTGCCCCAGCAGGCCCCCAAAAATTATCAGCCTTACCAAGCCTCACAATTTTTTCTTTTGGTATGCCAATATGTTTATTCCATATTTCATAAGCGTCATCATCGTCTTCATATACAGATATATATATTTTTTCTTTATCGAGTTTTATTATATCAACCGAAAACTCCCAAGCAAACTCTATAGCCTCTTTTTTGAAGTAATCGCCTCCAAAACAAAAATTACCAAACATTTCAAAGAATGTATGATGACGAGCAGTTTTTCCTATATTTTCTAAATCCGAAAGTCTAAAACATTTTTGAACTGTTACTGCTCTGCTATATGAAGCTTTTTTTATTCCAGCATAAAGTGGTTTAAATTGAAGCATCCCTGCTGTTGTGAAAAGTAGGGCAGGGTCATCTATTGGAATTAAAGAGGAGGATTCCACAATTTCATGGTTTTTTGATTTAAAATATTCGAAAAATTTCTTTCTAAGTTCGTGATGAGTCATCTACCTTTTCCTCTTTTTTCTTTTTATATTTTTTATATATAAAGTAACAAGCTTTCTTGATTTAGTATAATCGAAACCCTTTCTCATAAGTGATTTTATAAGCATATTTGCTACATCACTTTTATGTTGATATAGTGGATAATATTTTCTTATAGCATCTTTTAGTGTAGAGTTCTCTTTTTTATTTGTTATTTTTCTTAAAACTCTTTCTATGATACTTCTTTTTATACCCGCAAGCACTAAGTATCTTTCAATATGCCTTTTACTTTTGCCTTTGATTAGAAGTGAGTTTATAGCAATTTTTGCGAATCTCCTATCATTGATAAGTTCATAATCCTCACAATATTTAATGGCGAATCTTATAAATCTTTTTTTATGCCCTTTTTTATAAAGTTTATTCCAAAGTTGCTTTTCACTTAAAAAACCTCTTTTAAGCATTTGAGTAGCTTCTTTGCATGCAAATTGTTCATAAGCTCTGAGTTTAAGTGTTGTAAGCTCATCAAGCTCAAGTTCATAGCCTTCATAAATATTAAGTTCAGATACACTCATCTTAGGAACTTTAATATAAGAACCATCTGAAATGCATATATAAGTGTATTTGCCTCTTATTAAAAATTTAGTTATTATCATAGTTAACACTAAATACTATAATAAATTATGATATTTGCAAGCTTAATTTATTAAATTAATAGTTATACTAATATCCCTTATTTAACTCTTGATAAAAATATTGTTTTATGACATAATTTACAGAAATTGACTTTAGAGGACTAATTAACTAATATGGCTCTTTATGGTATTAAATTTATGGATGTTCGATTCATTAATCCATTTGCGATATCTCTTGTTTCTGTATTTAATGAGATGTTAGGGATTCGTATGGAAAAAGGTACTTTACTTAAAGGCAATGGTCGAAAAATATTCTCAGGCTATGGGGTCGCTGTAGGTATAACAGGGGATATTAAGGGGCAAGTTTTGTATGAATTTCCAGAGGCTTTTTCAGGTTTACTTACAGAAATACTTACAGATAAAAAGAAATCAGAATATGAATTAGAAGAGTTTGAAGAGATGACTAGAAGTGTAATAAATGAAATAGGAAACACTATAAGTGCGAATGCGATTACTAAGCTTGAAAAAGAAAAAATAGATTGTGATATAACGCCACCTGTTTTATATTTTGGAGAGGAAATACAGATTATCCCTAAAAACTTACAAACTGTAATTATTCCATTTCAATCGAGTATAGGATTTACAACTATAAATATAGCTATGGATATGTAATTTAATTTATGAAATATATATTTTTACTTGTATTTTTATGTTTATCAGAAATGAGCCTACTAGCGCCCATTGATAGAGTATATCGGTATAATCATTTGTATGAAAAAGCTGACTTTATAAATAGAAGTTATGAAAGATACCCATCTGAAACATATAAAACTCTTATAAAAGAATATTCTAAAACTCATTATGATATTAATAATATATATATAAAAAAACCTAAAATTATAGTAATACATTCGACAGCAACAAGAACATTAGAAGGTACTATAAACGTTTTTGATTCTGATTATCTCATGGGCAGAAATGATATAAAAGATCATGGCGACATTAATGTGTCAATACATTTCATTGTAGATAGAGATGGCACTATTTATAGCTATACACCGATATCAGTAATCGCAAGGCATGTTATAGGACTTAATTATACATCGATAGGAATTGAAAATGTAGGGTTTCCTGATGACTTAACAGAAGAGCAACTTTTATCAAATGTCAAACTTATAAACTATTTGAAAAAAAATATTAGATCGATAAAACATGTAATAGGGCATTTTGAGTATAATGACGAAAATGCACCACATTATAAATTAATGAAAAGTGAAGACACAAATTATCTAGCAAAAATGCGGTATGACCCGAGTAAATTATTTGTAGACAGTGTGCGAGAAAAAATTAAATAATATTATTTCTTTTTATTAATCCATTTTTGTTTATTATTATTAGCAAACTCTAAAATATTTTTAAGTTCATTTTGATCTTTATTTTCTAATGCAGTTTTATACTTTTCTAAAATATTTATATAATTGGAAAGTGTCGTGTGTAGACTTTCACTGTTTAAGCAAAAAAGCTCACTCCACATATTGTAATCGATTGTGCCTACTCTTGTATGATCCATTAAGCTATTTCCTTCAAATCCTAAAGAAAGTAGAAACTCATCTTGGCTTACTATTCCTGCCGCTATTATATGCATAAGCTGACTTGTGAATGCTATTTGCCTGTCATGTTCTTCATAATCTGTTGTTATTATATTTTTAGAACCTATGCTTGTGAGAATGTTTTTTATCACTTCAATTGATGTGTCGCTTGCTAGTTCATTTGGAGTTATAATAGTATTACAATTAATAAAAAGAGTTTCCTTTGAGTTTTCGTATCCTCCAACTTCACGTCCTGCCATAGTGTGAATACCTATATAATTTAAGTTTTTTGAAATATTGTGTATGTCTTTTTTTACACCGCAAAAATCACTTAATATAGTATTTTCATTTAATGCATATTTATATTTTTCTATTATACTGACGGCGACACTTGGCATAAGAGCGAGTATTACAACTTTCGATGACTTGCAAGCCGTTTCTATGTCATAATCATTTTTTATAATGTAGTCGTTATTTAAAGCATAGAGACTTGCTTCTTTGTTTGTGTCGAGCCCCCATATTTTATAGCCTTTGCCCTTTAAGGCTTTGACGAGAGACATGCCCATTAAACCGAGCCCAATAACGGATATATCGAAATTTGTTTTGTCCATTTTTTTATATTATAGTTTTATTTCAAAAAATCAATACTAATTTAAGAGTGAACTTTTTTAGTTATATTTTGCGTGCTTTTATTGATAAATTGAAAATGTCTTAGCCGAAGTTTACACTCACAAACTTGTCGTCTATGTTACCACCTGAAATGACAATTCCAACATTGCTATTTTGAAACAACTCTGGATACTCAATTAAACCAGCAACTCCAATAGCACCTGCAGGCTCAACAATCATTTTCTCTCTTTGTATAAGTAACTTCGTTGCCTCTTTAACAGATTCCTCAGTAACAACTAAAGCTTTGCCAGATTTATATTTTCCAATTAAGAGTTTAACAGTATTATAAATCAAGTAAAATA
>CAMRCO010000081.1 GCA_947040945.1 uncultured Spirochaetia bacterium | reverse complement strand
AGGTTCCTCTATAACGGGTATTTCTACTACGATAATAGGTTCCTCTATAACGGGTATTTCTACTACGATAATAGGTTCCTCTATAACGGGTGTTTCTACTACGATAATAGGTTCCTCTATAACGACACCTGTTATTATAGTAACCTCTTCTATGTTCTCGTCATCATTTCCTATATCATCATTTTCACTAATAGGTCTCACAGGTGCTGGACGGGTTTCCTCTATTTCAGGAAGAGTAGGAGCTGGTGGGGGAGTTATCACTAATGAAGCTGGTATAGTGTAGTCTACAGGTAGTGTTCTAGTTTGTCCTTCTTTGTCAAATACATTGAATGCTAGGTATCGCTCCTCTGGTAATTCTTCAAAAAATACCTTTATTTGTAAAACTTTACCAAGTTCATTTTTATATGTGTCATTTAATATAATAGCATTGTTGTCATTTTGGGCGTATGTCCATAAAATGGGTATTTTTTTATATTGAACACTAGTGTAGCCTTCTCTAACATAAAAAGCATATTGTCCATCTTTTCCACCAGAATATGATAAAATAAAAGAATAAATATTACCTTCTTTTTTGACTGACTCTAGTTTAAGGTAAGGGCTTGTTATAATATCTTCTTTTACCTGTAGTACAATATTGTTATCAAGGGAAGATACTATGTTTCCATTGGAGTCATTTACAAAACTTTGAGCTACTATAGGCATGTTTTCTATTACATCAACTATTTTTAAACCACTTAAAGTATTCGCATATACATAATTAGGGATTAATGTGTAATATGATTCGCCTAATAGAGGATGCGTTACAGTATCAACCAATTTAATACTAGAGTTTGGATTAAATGAAGTGTTTCGATAAAGCTCTAACTTTGCACCATTTTCTGCTTCTATAAGTAAATTAACTCCGTCAGTAGGGCCTTTTTTTCGTACATAGATATAGTATCCTTCTCCATTTTTATCTATGGCTATGTCACTCTGTTCTATGACTATTGGGTATATAACATTATCAGTTGTGTAGATAGTATAGTTTTGTGCCAAAATTTTGTTGTTAGTATTTATATATAATGACGATACTATACTTAGTAGCAATACTTTTATTATGATTTTCATAAAACAATACATCCCTAAACTTAAGTGAACAAATTTATCTAACAATACTATTCTCGGTATAATAAGTCTTAAAATTTTGTACTTATGTTAATTGAAAAGTAATTTTTTTAATACATTTCATATATATACTATACAATTAATACTCAAATAAGTATACCGCCATTAGTGTTATAAAAAACATTAATGACGGTATCTATTTAATTTTAATATTTTTGTTTTATTCTTCTGTCATTTCAGCAAGTGTTCTATCAATAAAGTCTTCGTTTATATTTAGGAAATAACATAAATGATATAATACATCCACTTCAGAATCATCTATAGATCCATCAGATGAAGATATAACAGCTAAATCTCTAAGTATATTTAACTTTTGCATAGGACTTAAAAATGTGTTTAAATCTTGTGAAAGTTCAACTATCTTAGTTTTAAGGTCGTCTTCATTTAACGTTGATACTATTTTCATGTATTCTTTAAATGCTTCAGGTGTTACAATTCTACCAAGTGCAACAATTTCACTTTGATCAACTGTTCCATCTGCCATAGAAATTAAATAGCCTGACATGAAAATATATTCTTGTATTTTTATTCCACTATCAGATTCTCCATCTAAATATGAAGGGCTCATTAATGACATAAATTGTGCAATTTCTTGCTCAAGCTCTGCTTCAGTTATTTCAGGTGTACCTTTAACTTTAGCAATGTTATAGAATGTATCACTTTTATTAAATAATTCTAATGCCTTTATTCTTAATGGGCTAAATGGGTGGCTACTATACCAATCAGCAGGGTCAACTTCTTCAGCAGCCATTTCTACTTTTAAATCTACAAATTGATTAATATATTCATCTAAATGGAATTCGAGTGATGCTGTTGTAACTCCTGATGAAAGTTTGAAGAATGAACTTCCTGCTGCTGCAAATGATTTACAGCAAAGTAATCCAATTCTATCACAACTTATTTCAGCCGCACGTCCCCAAGCAAAAAGTTTCATTGCATGAAGTGGTGATAAATAATCTCTTCCTTCATCCATAAGTCCTCTTGCATTATATTTATGATGCTCAAATAAAATATGTCCTATTTCATGTCCAACAACAAATGTGATTTCTTCTACAGAAAATCTTTCAATTATTCCACTTGATATAATAATATAAAGTTTATCTTCACTTGGTGGATAACATGCAGCATTAAATTGGTCATCTTGATAAACATAAAACTCTATTTCTTTATCAAGTTTAAGTGTTTCTTTACAAGTGTCAGCAATTTTATATATATGAGGAGCTAACTTTTGTGTTAATTTTAAGCTTGTTTTTAATAATTGCTTTCTTGTATTATATGCTCCATACTTTTCAAGCAAATCATTTTTTGCTTTTTGTATATCAGGATCATTATCAAGCTCTATCAGTAAGTCTCTATCTCCATCATATACAATAGCGTCTAAATCTACTCCACAAGGGTAGTTATATATTGTGCCACTTTCTTCACCTGTATCGCTACCAGATATTTTAGAAATTTTCTCTTGATATTCAGCAACAAGTGCATTAACTATGTTTTGAGCTTCTATACAAATGTTTTGAATGTTTGATGCGTCGCCACTTGCTTGTGCTTTCATTATTTTTTCTTGCAATTCTTGCTGGTGAGCGGCTATCACCTCAGTGTAAGAAGCCATTAGCTCTTCTAAAGTATTTCCTTTTAGTAAAGACATTGTTTCCCCCCCCCTAAATTGTATTTTTATTAAAACTTCAAAGAAGTATATAATTAAATTTTAATAATAGCAATTAAACATAAAACTAAAAATTATTTCCTAATCCAACCTTTAGGTTCAAGAAACTCTATTTCTATAGATTCACCAATATTGCCTAGAGACATTGATACTATACTATTATTTTCCCAAGAATAGTCCTCTCCACCATCGTATATAAGTATCTCTACAATTTGATAATTATCATTAAAACTAACAGAAGAATCAAACTCATCAGTCTCATAGTCTTTCTCTGCAATTCTTCTTTTTATTTCACTCATATAATATTCTGCACTAGATTTTATATCTGTAATACTTATAATATTATTAGTAGCTTTACGATCATAACCTAAGTTTTTATAGTAGTCTAAATATATAAAATAACTATAAAGATTGACAACAATAGTATTTGGATATTTATATAGTGGTATCTCTTTTGCAGCTTGTTCTGCTGTTTCTTTATCATGAACAAGTATTTCTTTTCCATCATAGATTAAAGTCATCTCGTTTGCTCTTATATTAATTTTAAGCTCTTTATTATGTTTTGATTTAGAAATAATAATAGTTATATTACTTTCATCACTAGTATCTATATATGTGTCATAAGTTTTACCAATATTATCTTCTCCAGCTTCTGCATTGGGATGGTCTGCATAACCATCATCATAATGCTCTACTTTTATTTTAGCTTTACCTTTATAGCCAACAAAATTATTTGCTTTAAGTATTTTTGTTCTATTAGCATAGATTTTATCCAAATATTTTTTTTCATATTGTGCATAAACATTCACACTAAACATTAAAAGTAATGTTATTAGAAATAATAATTTTTTCATTTTTATATCCTTGAAGATAATTTATTATTAAACTCAGTTCGCATTATGTCTGCTGGCACGCAAATTAAGTAATACTTTGTGGAGCGAATTAAAGTCAATTGATTTTTATTATATTAACAAACAGTAATTTGTCAATATAATAATAAAAAAAATTATTTAATACATGTTGGTGTCTGTCATTCTGTGCACGTGAAAATGTGCTGTATGTCAAAGAACTAAAAAACTAACAAACGAAAACCTAATCACAAATACCCACCACGGTAGCTATGACTTCAAAACCAAGCGGAACAAAAAATTACAAAATTATACTATTAGTGCAAGATATAAGGAATTATGAGTTACTACTATATGTAGCCCTTCGAGTATTGATTTTGAGTTATTAAATACTATTCATAGAATTAAAAAACAACATACGTGAAAACTAGTGTCAAAAGTGTTGGATTTGTAGGTTTTTGCTGGATTTAGTCACTACTTTTAGGTGGTAATAGTTTGGTGGGCTATTTAAATATATCATTTGTAGCCTCATACCACATTACAAAGTCTAGGTATTCAGCGGGTATATTCGACTTTTTAGAATACTCTATTAAATTAGCTTCACATAGAAGATAATTATTTTTTGTGAGGTTTGACTTAGGAGTGAGGCTTTCTGGCAAAATATTCAGCTTATCCATTTCTCTTAAAATATGGCGGTCAAGTATGGCGAGGGTTTGCCCAAAACCAATATTCCTTAAAAAATGACTTGACTCTTTAAGTCCATAGCCTCTAACTTCTTTTGCTAAACTATTTCTAAAATCTGTCATAGAATTATTTTTATGGGCATTGTCAATACCTGTTTTAAGTGAGAATACACTCCCTTCAAAATATTTCTCACGTGCCATAATAATATTTGTTGATTTCATATTGTGAAACCTTACATGTTTTTTTAATATTAAAGCTATTTCTGAATGGCTTCCTTCTAATATTAAGTTTTTGTGGCTAAGCTCATTTATAGCTTTGTAAGCATTGCGAGCCTTTGTTTGTGGAGTAAGTAGGCAAAAACAAAACTCGTTAAAAAGTCTTACCTCACTTCTTTTATAAATATTACTTAAAAATGCTAGTCTTCTTGTCATTCTGTTTTGTAAATCTTTATCCTTAAATATATTGATTAAATGTTTTGAGTATTCTTTGTTCATAATTATGCTCTTTGAGTGTTATTTTATTTTAGAGTAGATATTATACTATATTGGCAAAATATTAAAGTATTGTATTATCTAGTCTATTGTATTATACTCTAGTGTAGTAATTAATAATTTTTTAAAGGATATAAATTATGGATGATAAAGAAAATATTATAAGAAGCCATTATATTGATAGAGTGCATAATTATGATATACCTGATTACAAGGTTCTTGATTGGGAATCAGAGGATGCACAATATAAAAGGTTTGAAATTTTTGTGAAAAACTGTGCCATTGAAGGAAAAACTATTTTGGATGTAGGGTCTGGGCTTGGTAATTTAGCTGAGTATATAGATAATAAAAATATAAAGCTTAAATTTGTAGGTGTTGATATAATGCCTGAAATGACTAAACGTGCTTTAGAGAAAAAGTTTAATAATATAGAAGCTAGTTTTTTATCAGGCGACATTTTTAATGATAATAGTTTACTAGAAAATTATTCATTCGATTATATTTATTCTTCAGGTATTTTTAATTTGAACTTAAAAAATAATAAAGAGTTTTTAGCCTCGTCATTAAAGTACTTTTTTGCCGTAGCCTCTGAGGGAGTATTTTTTAATTTGCTTGATGCCTCATGTGAAAAACTCTATGGGGAGAAGTATTTTTATTGTGATAAAAGTGATATAAAAACTATGCTTAAAAGCATATTAGATGAAACGGGTAAAAAATATTCTATTAAGATAATAGATGGTTATTTGTCAAATGACTTTTCAGTTTCAGTTAAGTTTTAACTATTCATCATATTGTTCTTGAAATATACTAATATAGTTGCTTTTTTATAGGAAAAGTAATATCATTCTATGGATTATTTGAATATAAAAAATTAAGGAGATTCTATTATGAGTAAAAAAATTATTAATACTGACAAAGCACCTAAAGCTATCGGCCCTTATTCTCAAGCGGTTAGAGTAGGAGACTTACTATTTGCATCAGGTCAAATTCCTTTGGATCCTGCAACAGGTGATATGGTTCAAGGTAGTATAGTTGAGCAGGCTACTAGAGTTATGGAAAATATTAAAGGACTTTTAGAGTCACAAGACTTAGCTTTTTCTAATGTTGTAAAAACTACATGTTTTTTAAGTGATATGGCTAATTTTGCTGCTTTTAACGAAGTTTATGCTAAGTATTTTACAGAAAATCCTCCAGCAAGAAGCACTGTTGCTGTGAAAACATTACCAAAAGATGCTTTAGTTGAAGTTGAAATTACGGCTGTTTTTTAATTTAAGATTTTTAATAATTATTTTAAGGGGTGTAATTTATGGATATTAGGGCTAATTTAGTATTGTTCTTAAAAGGTATGTTAATAGGTATAGCTAATGCTATACCTGGTGTTTCAGGCGGTACATTAGCTTTTATTTTGGGAATATACGAGGATTTAACATTTGCTATTTCCAAGTTACCAAATTCTATACTTAAGCCAAAAGAGCTTATTAATCACTTAAAAATAATTATTCCAGTAGGACTTGGGGCTGTTTTGTCTATAGTGTTATTCTTAAACCTAATAACATATTTATTCATAAACTTCTCTGTTCCAACTAAGATATTTTTTGTTGGCCTAATATTAGGCTCTCTTCCACTAGTAGCCTCATCTATAGTTAAGTTTCATATAAAATCATTTATAGCATTTTTCTTTGGTGCTTTTGTTATGGGTGTTTTTGCCTACTTTGATTTAAATGCATTAGAATCAAGTGGTGTAACATATCAAGGAGATTTTACTATATTTTATGGAATTAAACTTTTTATTTGTGGCGTTTTAGCAGCAGCAGCAATGGTAATACCTGGCATTTCAGGTTCATTGTTGCTACTTATTTTAGGAGAATATGAAAATATTGCCTATTTTGTAAAAATGTTTGATGTATTACCTATAGCATCTTTAGGTTTAGGTGTTGTAATAGGAATACTTGTTATATCAAAAATTATTACATACCTAATTTCACGATATAGGGATATGTTATTTTCTTTTGTGTTAGGTATTATAATTGTTTCTCTTTTAAGCCTTTGGCCAGATGTACGATCAGAGGGTGGTATTATTACATTTGTACTCTCAATACTCACTCTTTGTATTGGTTTTTGTTTATCAATATTTATGGAGAGGCTTGAAAGAAAGAAGAGCTAGTGTTTGCTTGAGTCTGTATTGAAATATAATGATTTTGAAGGAGGATGTAATGCGTAAAGGAATAACTTTGCCACATGCGTTTGCTGTTTTAGTGATTATTATGATTTTTGTAGCCTTACTGACTTATATTTTGCCTGCTGGTGGCTACAGTATAAAAAGTGAAGACGGTACAATTTTCACACCAGTTCAAGCTTTAGAGGATGGTATATCAGGAAGCCCTGTTCCGGGGAGTTATAAAGTTTTACCAAGTAATCCTCAAGGATTTTTTGATGTAATTAATGCCCCTATTGCGGGTATTACTGATGCTATAGGTATATCAATATTTATACTTATGGTTGGTGGACTTATTGGTGTTGTAACTAAGACAGGAGCTATAGACTTAGGTATAGGCTCTCTTATGATAAAAATGCAAGGCAAAGAGAAAACTCTTATTACAATACTTACATTTTTATTTAGCTTAGGTGGAACTACTTATGGTATGTGTGAAGAGACAATTGCTTTTTATCCTCTTCTTCTACCTATAATGATTAGAGCAGGTTATGACCCACTAGTTGTTATGGGTGTTATTATGGGTGGATCTGCTATAGGTTGTATGGCAGCTATTGTAAGCCCATTCTCTGTTGGTATAGCAGCAGGTTTTGCTGGAATATCATTAGGAGACGGTATTGTAGGTCGTACTATAATGTGGTTTTTAATGACACTTTTTGTTGCTATGTATACATCAAGATATGCTAAAAAAGTGCTAGCTGATCCTACTAAGTCGTTACTTTATGGACTTAATATTAAATTCCCATTCATGGAAGAGAAAAATGAATTTGTAGGTTCAGATGAAAAGCTTACAATAAGACAAAAATTAGTGTTAGGCTTGTTTTTGACTTCTTTTGTATTTATGACATATTCTGTAATTCCATTTTCAGATTTGGGTATAACATTTCTTCCAACTTTAGGATGGTGGTTTGGTGAACTTAGCACATTCTTCTTAGTTGTAGGAATTATTTGCGGACTGATTGGAGGATTTAATCATAGAGTTACAATAGACGCTTTTATGAATGGTATGAGAGAGGTTTTGTCTACTGCTATGGTTGTAGGAGTTGCTCGTGGTATAGTTATTATAATGAATGATGGACTAATTACAGCAACTGTACTTAATTGGGCAGTAGGTATTGTTGAGCCTTTGGGTGGTTTGTTGTTTATTAATGTTTTATATTTCCTAAATGTTGTTTTAGGATTTTTTGTAACATCAACATCAGGACTTGCAACTTTAACTATGCCTATATTTGCTCCACTTGCTGAATTAATTGGCATTAACAAAGCTTTTGTTATAAATGCCTATGTATTTGGTGTAGGGCTTATAAATATTATTGCTCCATCATCTGGTGTTGTTATGGGGTCTGCTATTTTATGTAAAGTTCCTTATGAAAAGTGGTTTAAGTTTATGATACCTGTTTTAGTAGTTAATATAGTACTTACAGTATTGTTTTTAAGTTTCTGTATAATTACAGGTATTGCAATCTAACATAAGAATATTGATTTTATAGGAGATTTTGTTATGAAAAAAATAGTTGTAGCTTTGGGCGGAAATGCTTTAGAGCTTGAAAATACTAAACCGTCAGCTGAGGCTCAAATTGAAGCTGCCAAAAAAGCTGCGTTTTGTATAGTTGATATTATTGAGAAAGGAAATACGGTTATTATAGTGCATGGAAATGGCCCTCAAGTAGGAAGAATACTTATTCAAAATGAGTTCGCAGCTAAGGAAACACCATCTATGCCTTTTGATGTTTGTGGTTCTATGACACAAGGTATGATAGGCTATCATATTCAGCAAACCATACAGAATGAACTTAAAAAAAGAGGGATTAACAAATCTGTAGTTACTGTTGTAACGCAAATGGTAGTTGATAAAAATGATGACGGATTTAAGAACCCTACTAAACCTGTTGGAATATACTATACAGAAGATGAAGCTATTGTACTTCAAAAAGAAAAAAATTGGGTTGTTAAAGAGGATGCTGGACGTGGATATAGACGTGTTGTAGCATCTCCAAATCCAATTGAGATAGTAGAACTTTCTTCTATTGATAATTTAGTGAAAGCTGGTCAAATTGTTATTTGTTGTGGAGGAGGCGGTATTCCTGTTATAACAAACGATAATGGAGATTTAGAGGGAGTTGCCGCTGTTATCGATAAAGATAAGGCTGCTGCTCTTACTGCTAAGGAGCTTAATGCTGATGAGTTACTTATACTTACAGCAGTTGATAAAGTTTCTATAAACTTTAGAAAGCCTGATCAAAAAGATTTAGATAATATTACAGTAGAAGAAGCAAAAGTATATATTAAAGAGGGGCATTTTGCACCGGGTTCAATGTTGCCAAAAATTGAGGCTGCAATGGACTTTGCAGAGTCTAAAGCTGGACGAACATCTTTAATAGGATCTTTAGATAAAGCGGCTGATGCAATATTGGGTAAAAATGGAACTAAAATATCGTTGTAATAAATCAATTATTATAGTATGTAGAATGTATAAAAAATGTTGTTACTTATATAATTTTTATACATTGTAATTCCGATAATAAAAATAGTCTTGTTTGATTTTATTTACTAAGTAGGTTGATATGTTATTAAAAAATAGGAATTTCGCTATACTAATTGTTGTCTTACTTCAATGTGTATCTTCTATACATACTCAGACTATTGATGATATAGTGGGGAATATTCCAAGTGAGCAGAGTACCATAGAAGAAGTTGCGAATATTTATGGTATAGATATGCTTCCCGGTGCTAAAAGTTTTGTAAATGGAATTACTGCTTCAGCAGATAGTAGTGGTGAATATATTACTGTAAGCTGGAATGGTATAATTGATTCTGAGATTACTTATTACTTATATAGAAGTACGGAGCCCGCTTTAAACTCAATAATATTAGATAGAGCAAAACTCATAAGTAGTGTAAACTCATCAGATTCTTATTCTACACTTTATAGTATAAATGATACTCTTGATAGATCAGGCTCTTACTATTATGCTGTAGTTGCTGAAGTTAATAATGTTGCAAAATTTTATACAGCAACAGCAGGGGTTGATATGACAATAACACCTGTTCTTGTAAATGAAGTAGAAGATTCTGTTTCTATTCCTGATACTGATACTGATACTGATACTGAT
>CAMRCO010000080.1 GCA_947040945.1 uncultured Spirochaetia bacterium | reverse complement strand
CATGACAACATATTTGATGAAAACAATTGGGAAGAAATAGAGCTTGAGTAAATATATATTATATACAAGATTATTTAGAGGCTTTTAAGACACAAAAAAAATAATCTAACTAAAATATTCGTCTATAACTGAATAAACTCCGTCATAATCAAGTTTATATATGCTAAGAAGTTTCTCTCTGGTTCCGACCTCTATAAATTTATTTTCTACTCCATGTACTCTGACATTTGTAAATATATCATTTTTAGACAGCATCTCCATTACAGACTCTCCCATACCACCCATAACAACACATTCTTCAATAATAAGTATACGGCTTGCATTTTGGCAAACTCTTACAATACCCTCCTCATCAAGTGGTTTAAGAGTAACAAGATTCAGAAGTGTAATATCTTTTTTTATGTTTTTTATAGCAGAATAAATATCATTAAGTATTGTGCCATAACTAATAACAACATAGTCATGCCCTTCGTTCACAATATGACATTTCCCTACACTAACTTTTTGAGGTATAATAGCTGTGTCAATTTGCTTTATGCTTTCTTTAGGATAACGCATAAGAGTTGGAGTCTTCATATTTATAGTTATGTCAAACATTTGCCTGAAGTCTTCTTCTGCCACAGGAGCAAATATTGTAAAATTAGGTATTATCTTAAAAAGAGGAATATCATATATGCCCTGATGAGTGTCTCCATCTTCAGGAACAAGCCCCGCACGGTCAACCATAAACTTAACATTAGCATTCATAATTCCAACATCATGTATTGTTTGGTCAACTGCTCGCTGCATAAAAGTCGCATATATAGCAACAATTGGAACAATACTTGTTTGAGACATTCCAACAGCAAATGTTGTGGCATGTCCTTCAGCTATTCCAACATCATAAAATCTGTCTCTGAAAAGTTTAGCAAAATCAGAAAGCCCAGTGCCCCCCTCCATTGCCGCTGTAATTGCTACAATGTTGTCATTTTCTTTTGACGCATTTATTATGCACTCTCCAAAAAGACTTGAGAATGTTTTACCACCACCACTTGTTTTAAGCATTCCTGTTTCAACATCGAAAGGAGCTATACCATGAAAGCGTGCAGGATTTTTTTCAGCAATTGAATATCCTTTACCCTTAGTTGTATTAACTTGAATAATTCTAGGCCCTTTTGTTTCTCTAACTTTTTCAAGTGTTTCAAAAAGCTCATCATAATTGTGTCCATCAACAGGACCAAAATATTTAAACCCAAGCTCTCTAAAAATTACGCTAGGAGTTATAAAGCTTCTTATCGAGCCTTCAAGCCTCGACAAAACATCCCCTGCAATTCTCCCAAAAGGCATAGCACTTATCATTTCTTTAATTTTTATATAAACACCTTGAACTATTTTATCATTAAAAGTTGTGTTCAATGTTTTTGAGATAATACCAATATTGTTCCCTATAGACATTTCATTATTATTTACGATAACAATTAGGTCATTATCAACATGTGAAATATTATTCATTGCCTCCAAAGCAAGCCCTCCAGTCATTGCCCCATCCCCTATAATAGCAATAACATCTCCGTCATCACCACTTTTTTTACGAGCAGTTGAAAGCCCTAAAGCAAATGAAATTGAGGTAGATGCATGCCCTGTTTCTGCAATGTCATGGGGAGATTCTGAGCGTTTTGGAAAACCTGAAAGTCCATTATAGCTTCTTAATGTATGAAAATTGTCACGTCTTCCTGTAACAATTTTATGAGTATAGGCTTGATGCCCTACATCAAAAACAATACTGTCTTTTGGAGAATCAAACAAATAATGCAAAACTAAAGTGAGGTCAACCAAGCATAAATTACTTGCCAAGTGACCACCAGAATTAGATACATTTTTTATTATAAACTCTCTAACCTCTTCTGCCAAAACTGGAATATCGCTTTTATTTAATTTTTTTAAGTCTTTGGGACTATTAATATTTTCTAACATAATAACTAATTATATATATTTTCAAATAAAAAATAAAGTACTAATAAGTACTATTTATATATAAAAAATATTGCTTTTCAATTTTTTATACATATACTTTATATTAGATGTGGTACTTATTTTACCTTACTCTAATATCTTTCCTTGTGATAAATAATCAAAAACATTCTCTACTATTAATAAAAATTATCTACAATCTTATTCTGAAGATAAATAAAATCAAAGGAGTTTGCCAATGGGAAAAGTGTATACACCCGACTTTATCAGAAACATTGCTTTAATTGGACATGTTGGTACAGGTAAAACTGTACTTAGTGAAGCTATGCTTTATGCAGCTAAAGCAATAGAGAAAAAAGGAGAAATAGAACGAGGGACGACGACTAGTGATTACACAGATGAAGAGATTAAACACAAAATGTCTATTCACTCATCAGCGAGTTTTTTGGAGTCTAATAATTATAAAATTAATATTATTGACACCCCAGGTTCAGGCGACTTTACAGGAGAGGTAAGACCATCAATTAGAGTGGCTGAGGCTGCTATTGTTGTAATTGATGCTGAGTTTGGAATACAAACTGAAACTGAAAAAAATTGGTATATAGCAAATGAGTTCAAAAGACCGAGAATTATTTTTGCTAATAAAATTGACAAAGAAGGCATTGATCATGCTAGCCTTATTGAAAAAATAGAAAATAATTTTACAGAACCACCTGTAGTTCCAATACAATTACCTATGGGAGAAGGAAGTAATTTTAAGGGAATAATAGATGTAATTTATCATAAAGCATACATACTTGATGATAAAGGGGCTGTGAATGAAACAGAAATACCAGAAGAATATTTTGCAGAATATAGAGCAACTAGAGACCGACTTAAAGAGCTTATATGCGAAGTTGATGAAACTCTAACTGAAAGATTTTTATCAGGCGAACACTTTACAGACGAAGAGATAATGGACGCTCTTAAAAAATCTATTTTACAATATAAAGTAGTACCAATGCTTTTTGGTAGTGCTTCAAAAAATATTGGTATAACTTCTTTAATCGACATCATTATAAAATATATGCCATCCCCTTCATATGTTAGTAGTGCTAATGGAAAAAATCCTGTTACAGGTGAGATTGCCACAAGATGCATAGAGAGTAATGATCCTTTCGCTGCATTTATTTTTAAGACAACAATTGATCAATATGCAGGACGTGTATCATTTTTCAAAGTACGTTCTGGAACTATAAAAACAGGTGATGAAGTATATAATTCAAGAACTGGCAAAAAAGAAAAGGTATCTCATATATATATGGCACGTGGTAAAAAGCATATAGAAGCTGAAAAAATTACTGCAGGCGATATTGGTATGCTTGCTAAACTTTCAGATTGTAAAACATGCGACACAATAAGTGACCCTCATTCTCCTTTTGCATTTGAGCCATTAAAAGTTCATCAACCAATATATTTTACAGCCATCAAAATATTAAAAAATGACACTAAAGCACTTGAAATGCTCGCACATATTGCTGAAGAAGATCAAACTTTCCACATAGATTATGATGCTGAAACAAAAGAAACTGTCATAAAAGCTATGGGAGAACTACAAGTTAAACTTGCTTTAGAGCGTGTTACACACTCTACAAAAGCTGAAATTGAGCAAACAGTTCCAACAGTAGCCTACAGAGAAACAATAAAAAAGAAAGCTGAAGCACATTACAAACATAAAAAGCAGTCTGGCGGTAGTGGTCAATTTGGCGAAGTACATATAGAAGTAATGCCACTTGAAAGAGATGCAGGGTTTGAGTTTGTTAATGATATTTTTGGCGGTTCTATACCAAAACAGTATATACCGGGAGTTGAAAAAGGAGTTCATGAAGCACTATTAAAAGGAACACTCGCAAAGTTTCCTGTCGTAGATGTTAAAGTTAGGCTTTTTGATGGTAAATATCATGATGTAGATTCAAATGAACTTTCATTTAAGATAGCAGGTACTATGGCTATGAAGGACGCATTAAAATTGGCAAGTTCTGTATTGCTTGAACCTGTGATGAATGTAACCGTTTTTGTGCCTGAAACTTATACTGGTGCAATAATGAATGATTTATCGGGTAAAAGAGGTAAAATACTTGGCACAGAACAAGCATCGAACATGACTCAAATGATTAAAGCACAAGTTCCTTTAGCTGATATGATGACCTACTCTATTGACATGAAAGCGCTTACTTCAGGACGAGGTACTTTTGAAATGGATCATTCACATTATCAGGAACTTTCAGGTGTATTAGCTGAAAAAGTTATAGAAGAACGTAAAAAGACCGATGTAGCAAATGAATAGTAGTTTTTGATTATGTATTGCATATTTTTAAATATCATATATAATGAAATACGTTTTGTTACAAGCAGTAATTAATTTATAGAGGAGAGTATATGCTCAAGATTATAGACAAAATAAAAAAAGATTATGTTTTCGAAGGATTGGAAGTAACAGATAAAGAAACACTATTTAAAGAATTATCAGCAAGAATAGCAAGTAAAGTGTCACAACCTGCTGATATTATTTTTGAAACTTTTACTAAGCGTGAGAATGAGTACACAACAAATATCAGTAATGGTGTTGCGATACCTCATGGAAGAATTAAAGGTTATGGATCAACTGATATATTTGTTGCTTTCCTAACAAACACTATTAACTACGACTCTGATTCTGATGAACATACACCAGTAAAACTAGTTTTTGCTATTCTATCAGATGAAGATAACCCTAAGGATTATCTCCTTAATTTATCACAACTTTTCTTTTTAGTTAATCAAAAAGATATTTTAGACAAAATAGTACATTCTAACACTTATAGTGAACTTGCTGAGGCATTAGAAGGTGTTAAGGCTATGGACGAAAAATATGAAACAGAAAAACAAATAAAGTTTTTAATTGAACTTGAAAGAGCTGATATACAAATTAGAGCATATGAACTTTATAGTTCTACTCACTCTAAGCAAAAATCAGATGCTGTTTTAGAAGAGTACAGAAAGTATAAAGAAACATTATCAGAAAAAATTAATGAAGAAGTACTTGAAAACTATACTAGAATAAAAGAAAATAAAGGTAATGCACTTTCAAAAATAGAAAACTATGCTTGCAGTGCTTGTAATGTAGCAATACCTAAAATGATAGTTAATGAGGTAAGACGTCAAAATCAAATAATACCTTGTTTTCATTGTGGAAGAATATTGTTCAGTACAGATTGATAATTAGTTATTAACTAAAATACTATAAAAGAAGGTGATATAAAAAAATATCATCTTCTTTTTAGTTTTTTTTATACAATTTAGACATGAAACTTATAAGCATAATTTTTATTTTAATACTGAATGTTACTCTAACATGTTATTCTAACACATTAAATATTCTCAGTAGCAAAAATGCGAGAAGTCGTTCGATGATGAATATTGTTTTTTTATCAGGCACGGACTCTTCTCATATATTTTATAATGCTAACATACTAAATACATTCTCTCAAAAAAATAGTGCCTCTGTAAATTATGAACTTATATCAATGCTTAACCAAAACATTGATAGCCCATACTCCCACAGTATTAATGCTTCATATTCTCACAGTATTAATAACTTTGCATTTGGCTTTGGTTTTGCATCAGACATAAAGCAAACTAGCAATTTAGAAAACACCTATTTGCTTGCAGGTGGGCTTTCGTATAAATATAATCACTCATATTTTTCGGCTACATTAAAAGGTGTGTTTGCTGAAGAAAATAAAGAAATTGAAACAGGCATATTCCTTGACATAAATTATATGCAGACAATATTTTTACCTGCTCTAAGAGTTGGTATTGGAGTACACAATCTTGGTTTCTATAAAGATCAGTTTGCATTAATTGACACCGATATTGTTACAGGTGTGGCATATCACATGAAAGACGGCACTTTTAGTGTTTCTTTAGAGTATAGCATTGGAATAACTTCTTATACTCAAAATATAGGAATATCCGCTGATGTGATGACTATAAAATTTAATAACTTCTCATTTGGCAAAAAAGAAACTAATTTAGACGACATACCAGAAAGTGTTTTAGACGCTCCTCCAAAAGTATCAGCAAATAGTATTAGTGGAATGTCTATTAGAGCTGGAGTATCAATGGAAGGTATTTCTACAGGAATAGGAATTACTTTAGACACGCTTAAATTCGACTATGCGATAGTATTTGAAGATTTTGATTTTTTGAGTATAGATCATAATTTTGGAATAAGCTATATGTTTTAAGTTTTATTTTATGTACATAGAAAAATTACAAGTATTGAGTTTCAGTAAATATTAAAAATAAAATGTTCGATGTTCACTATAAATTAACTAAAAATCAAGGTTTATAATATGCCTAAAGAAATCGAAATTAAACCAAATAAAACTAATGCTAATTATGAGATTTTCAATTCAATGTTATTACTTGAAAGACCTGAAAGTCAAAAGAAGAAGCATTTTTGGGTTATGGGGTCTAATGACAAAAATGTAATGCTTTGTATTTATCTTGTTGGTGTGGGGAATCAAAATATTAGAGATTACTCTGTGAGCGATATTTTAGCTGGTGCTGTAAGGTCAAATGCAAACAAAATTGTAATAGCAACTAATTATCCAAATAGTAAAGATCGTAAACCAACAGAAGAGGATATTGACGGAACAAATTGGCTTTATCATGCTTCAAAAATCTTAGGGATTACACTTGAAGATCATATTATTATATTTAATGAAATCTAAATACTTTTTTCAAAAACGCTTAAATCTCTATGATGAAGTATGCACTCCAAAAGTAGTGGTAATTTTTGTGGACTACAAGCAAAACATGGTATACCCAAGTTTGAAACTTTCTGTGCTAAATCAATATTATAAGATGGCTTACCCGAATCACTAATAGCAAGTAAACATACAACTGTAGCCCCGTCATCTTTAAGTGCTCTTAGACGAATAAGTAATGCCCCAACATTGCCATTCTCATAAAGGTCAGTAACCATAAACATCATAGTTTTACTTGGGTTCTCAATTAATGTTTGGCAATAGTTCACCGACTTATTAATATCAGTACCACCACCTATCTCAAAACCATAAAGCAAATCGACAGGATCACTACATTGGTCTGTCAAGTTAATAACGTCATCATTAAACACAACCACTTTAGTTTTAATAGATGCTATGCTTGCTAATATGGCACTCAAAACTGAACAGTAAATAACAGACTCCCCCATTGAGCCACTTCTGTCTACATCCAAAATTACAGTCCACTTTTTAGAGTCTGATGTTGCCACTCTATCAAAAAAGAAAACCTTATCAGGTATAATTGTGTTAAGTTCTTTATTATAGTTTTTTAAATTTTTATTAATAGTATACTTAAAATCAATTGCAGATGCTGAAGGAATTGGTGAATGCTCAAGCCTGTTCATAGCAGAGCGAATAACACGTTTAATATCGCTCTCAAGCATTTTATTAATTTGCTCAACCAATTTATAAATAAACAAGCGTACACTATCTTTAGACTTTTCAGGCACATGACTTCTAATTGCTAAAATAGTCGATGCAAGTTCTATATTGGGTTCCATTTGCTCAAGAACTTCAGGCTCAAGTAATAATTGTTTAAGTCCACACCTCTCGATAGCGTCTTGCTGAATAATTTTTACAATATCTTTATCAAATAAGCTCCTTATGTCGCCCATCCACTTAGAAGCCTTAGGCATAGCCTCTCCCTTTACAGAACCACTTCCAAGCTCTCCAAAACGCTTACTACTATATATTTCTTCTAAAGCTTTATCCATAGCGCTTTCTTTCTCTGATAATCCTAAAGAAGAATTACCATTCATATTATCAAATTTGGATTCACTTTCTTTGCCCAAAATCAAACGCCATCTTTTTAGTTTTTCTATTTCTTTCATAAACCATTCTCCATACTAAATGTTATCAAAGTCAAAATCATCTATTTCTTCAAGCTTTTTTATCTCACTTTCATTAAGAGTACTATTAACAAACTGACTTACATTAGCAATTCCCCACAATTCTTCTAAGTTTTCAGCAATCGAATTTTTCTCAGACGCATTAAAACGAGTAAACGCACGACGTAAAAACACCAATATTCGTGTAAACTCATTTTCATCTAATGCATTAATATATGTGTCGAGTTTTTCCCAAATCTTGAAATTCAAAATAAGTGAGTATCTATTTTTCATACAAAGCCCTTCAAACCAATTAGCAGCTAAACTAAAATCCATACCCTCTGAAAGCCTAAACTCAATAATTTGGTATAGCTCATCATGTTTAATAATACCTTTCTCAAGTAATATACTAGTAGCAAATCCTGACAAAAATGGATTAATATCTAAACTCTCTGACATGTCCTCTAAAGTTCTGTTCCATAAAGAAGCATTAATAAAGTCAAAGTTTATACTCACGTCATTAATAGAGTTTATTGAGCTAATCATGTCAGTTACAACAGAATCATCACAAACAGAACTTTCCATTATTATTAAAACTGCCCTAATATAAAGTTGATCTAATATTCCATGTAAGTTCTCAGAATTAATTTTTCTAATATCACCAAAAGTAATGATTGTAGATAAATGACTAAGACATTCAGCAATACTAAAAATATTAACTGTATCAATTGCTGTCGATTGCAAAATAGCAACAAATTGATTAAGAGACTTTGGCATACCACATAAAAAACAGTTTTTGATATTTAATGTAATATTCTCTATTGATATTTCTTTTTCAAGTTTCATAAGCATAGAAGCTTCTAAAGCTTTAGTCAAAACATCGCCAAGTAAAGACGCCTCAACGAGTTCAATTTCTACCTCAGTTGTCCACTGAAGATTCCACTTTTCTGACCATGTAGCATTCTCTTGCTTGTCTTCTATTAATCCAACAAAATGAATATCAAGCACTCTAAGCCTGTGAAAGAAAAAAGAACGCTCTAAATCGATAGAGGCAAGACTTTCCGACTTAACATGAATATTTTCTCTTAAATCTAAACGAATCTCTTGATTTATTATAGATACATATTTTTCTAATTTTAGTCTCTTAATATAATTTTGAAAATCTTCTTGTATTGCAGTTTTACTAACGCCCTTTGGAAGTTTCCCTATAGTCGTTCCAATTTCAGTTAAAGTAATCGCCTTCGCAATATGGTTTAAGTTACCTTCAGCAAAACAAGTTACTGCAGCATCACGTAAATCTTTAAGTGTTGGATATACGCGTTTACCGAGTGCCGCTAACGCCTTAGACAATTGTACAGCATCAATAATTTGTGCTGAAGAAGCATAGTTACCCAATTTTCTTTGCTCTGTAGCCAAGTGAGATAAATAATGATAAGACACATCCTCTAAACTTCCACTCTTAACCCCATCCCACAACATGTGATAATAAAGTGGTGCTTTGTTGCCCGCTCCATATCCTGATTGACTTGACAACTTAAAATAAGAATATGGCATTAATGTAAATTTTTTCTCTACTTTATCTATAGCCTCAAATTCTTCTTTTGTCATAGTTTTGGCTGTAGTTTTTAATCCGTCAATGTGATAAGCACCTGCTATGACAACAATGTCATCAGGAGAATACCCTTCAAGAATAGCTTTTTCAATTTGCCATTTCATATAGGATTCACGCATTTTATTTTGAGGCGTATCCTCTTCATTTTCTAGTGTAATAGTTCGCAACTGTGAGCCATATTCATTTACTGCTTCAAAATAATTTTCTTGAGAATGTTCTATAGCCCCTTCCCAAAAGTTTTCATGTCCACCAAAAGCAGTAAGTTTATCAAGCCTATAATAAATATCGTCCATTGCTCTATATTCATTTTTATTATAGTCATCACTTTCTGTGTCCTGAAGTGCATCCTCTTCTTCTTTTTTGTAAAAAGCCAAATTAACATCACTGGGTAAATCCATAAATCTACACTCTACACCATTATTATTACACCACTCTATACCTTGATATTCAGGACTATACTCAGCAAAAGGATATAGTATGCTACGAATTGGCTCTACTATAGTGTAGGACAAAATGGCAATAGGAGGATTAACTTCTTTGTTATTAAACTCTTTAATTAAAGGCGTGAAGTCTGAAGGCCCTTCAATCAAAACAAGTTTAGGTTTTAGTTCCTCTAATTTTTTTATAATATTCCATGCCCCATTGGGAGACAAGTGTCTTATTCCAAGATATGTTGGCATAATAGTTGCACCGCCTAATTTAATTTCAAATTAATTCATTGTAATCCATAAATATCATTAAACTAAAGTATATCGCTCCAAAATGGTACTTTTTTTATTTTATCAAACTGGATTTCATCATGTGTTTTCACTCCAAATTCAATTTCTAGATATTGTTCTAAATGTCCCCCATATCTTCTTCTAATTCTTTTTTTAATTTTTCCATTTCAACTAAATATTCTTCTTCAGTTA
>CAMRCO010000079.1 GCA_947040945.1 uncultured Spirochaetia bacterium | reverse complement strand
AAATGAAGTGAACCTTCTTTAATACCAGCAACAGCAGCATTCTCATTTTGCATAAGAACAAATACTAATTGAGTAGGTAGAGTTTCAGCTGCATTCCAATAAGTCTCATTTTTAGCCATAACTATTTTGTCATCAATACTACGTTCAATCATTTTGAATGGACCATTACCAATATAAGTTTCAGCTGTTAAAGTCCATTTGTCTCCATGAGCCTCAATTATGTCTTGTCTCACAGGAGAGAAAGTGTAAAAAGAAAGTAACTCTAAAATATATGCAGTAGGTGCAACTAGAGTAACTTCAAGTGTTTTGTCATCAATTGCACGAACCCCAAGTGTATCGAGTTCCATCTCACCTGCTGTAATAGCTGTAGCATTTTTGAGAGGTGCTAACTGATAACCATACTCACTAGCTGTGATAGGATCTACTACACGTTGCCAGCTATAAACAAAGTCATTAGCTGTAACAGGAACTCCATCACTCCACTTAGCATTGTCTCTTATCTTAAAAGTATATGTAAGTCCGTCATTACTTATGTCCCAACTTTCAGCAACACCATTTGTAATACCATCTTTACCTTTAATAGTAAGCCCTTCAAAAGCATGTGCTATATAAACACCACCATCCATAGATGAATTAAGTGCAGGATCAATTGAATCTGGTTCAGGGCCTACATTTATCCTGATAGCATTTTCATCTATAGGGACACCACCGCCGCCACAAGCAAATAACATAAAAGATAATAATACGCAAAACATACTCAGCACGATTTTTTTCTTCATAATCATAACCCTCCATTGTATTAAAAATATTTACAAATTGTACACTTTTTTTAAATGAAGTCAATTAAAATTACAACTTTATTAAAAAAAAAGAGCTACATATACAATTAACAACTGTATATGTAGCTCTATAATATTAGTCTAAAAACTAAATTTTATTCTTCTATGTATGAATAATGAAATTTATGAGCACCAAGCACATCAAAAACTACACCTTTAAGTTTAGGATCTACAAGTAAAGGTTGAGTATAAAAATAAAGAGGAATAAGCCCTACTTCATCAAGCAACATATTCTCAGCCTCATGCATAGCGTTCATACGCACATTTTGATCTCCACTCATTTTAGCTGTTTGTATAAGCTCATCAAACTTAGCATTACTATAACCGCCATTATTTTGAGGGCTATCACTTACAAACACATCAATAAAAGTCATAGGATCATTATAGTCACCTATCCAACCATGACGAGCAAAAACAAAATTCTTGTCATCTCTTGTTTGCTGGAACACAGCCCACTCTTCTTGAGACATAGTAACATCAATTCCTAAGTTTTCTTTCCACATTTGCTGTACTGCTTCAAATATAGATGTATGAACAGTTGTAGGGTTTGTTTTGAACTCTAAAACAGGAAAACCAGCACCATCAGGATAGCCCGCTTCTGCCATTAATACTTTAGCCATAGCCACATTTGCTTCATAATCAGCAGGGTCTACACTATAGTATTCATCACCATTTTCTCTGAAGTCACCTGTAACATCATTTACACCACTAGGAACAAATCCATCTGCTGGAAGCTCTCCACCTTTAGACACTTGTTCTACTATATAAGTTCTATCAATAGCAAGATTAAGTGCTTTACGTACACGGCTATCAGAAAGTGTTTCATTAGTAAAGTTTAGAGCATAATAATATGTACCTAAATATGGATGAACCTGAACTAGTCCTTCTTCAATTAAAGCAGGTATATCTTGAGGTGGTGGACTTGCAGCAAAATGAAGTGAACCTTCTTTAATACCAGCAACAGAAGCATTCTCATTTTGCATAAGAACAAATACTAATTGAGTAGGTAAAATTTCATCAATAGCCCAATAGTGCTCATTTTTAGCCATAACTATTTTGTCATCAACACTACGTTCAACCATTTTGAATGGACCATTACCAATATAAGTTTCAGGTTTAAGAGACCATTTATCTCCATGAGCCTCGATTATGTCTTGTCTAACAGGATAATAAGTAGTAAAAGCTGTTAGTTCTAAAAAATACGCAGTAGGTGCTCCTAGATTAACTTCAAGTGTTCTCTCGTCAATTGCCCGAACTCCAAGTGTCTCAATTGGCATACTACCTTCTGTTATTGCTGTAGCATTTTTTATAGGTGCTAATTGATAGCTATACTCACTAGCAGTCATAGGATCAACCGCACGTTGCCAAGTATAAACAAAATCATTAGCTGTAACAGGCTTGCCATCACTCCATTTAGCATTACTTCTTATCTTAAAAGTATATGTAAGTCCATCATCACTGATGTCCCAACTCTCTGCCACACCATAAGTAATTTTTCCGTCTTTACCTTTTGTAGTAAGCCCTTCAAAAGCATGTGCTATATAAATAGAACCATCTACTGATGAATTAAGTGTAGGGTCAATAGTTTTTGGCTCAGTACCTACATTAATTTTTATAGCACTTTCTTCTACAAGAACATCACTACTATTGCCACCACAGGCAAGTAGCATAAAAGATACTAATAAAGAAAATATTTGTAACATAAAATATTTTTTCATAATCGTCATACTCCTTCAATTTTATTATCTTACATAATAACTTTATTTCAAAATGAAGTCAATCAAAATTACAACTTTATTTGAAAAATAAACACATATAAAACAGCAATTCTAATTCAAAACTTTAATATTATTATTCTATTAATCTACAACATCATACACCTTCATAATACTTTAGTTAGCCTTGAGTTCAAAATTGTTTATGATATAATAAACGAGAGCTTTTATTTTAATTTTGTTTTATCTAGTCATTTATAAATTAAAATTAACCTTAAATCATAATAATAAGGTTAGTCATTAAAAAATGTCAAATAGCAATATGCATACAATCAATATTAATAAGAACATTGATTTATTGGATTAGATTTTGAAAAAAATATTTTTAGTCTTTATTTTTTGTGTGAAAATTTTATATTCACAAGGTGGTGCTGAAAGCAATATTTATATTCGAAGTATTACTTTTGAAGGACTAAAGCGTACAAAAAATATTACAATGCTTGATATACTAAACCCTATAAAAAGCGGAAGTATATATACATCAACAACAACAAACATCATTTTAAAAAAACTTAATACTGAACAAATATTTCAACCTGATATAACATTCAAAACAACATACGTTGATAATTATGTAGACATTATAGTATATGTAAAAGATAGATGGACATTAATGCTTGTTCCAATGTTTTCTTTTTCAGATAGTTCTTGGTATGTTGGAGGATTTCTATTTGATAAAAATCTTTTAGGATTTAATAAAAACTTAAATGTTACAGGACTCTATGGCTCTTATGGATGGCAAGCTAAAATAGAATATGAAGACCCTAAGTTTTTTTTACAAAATCTTAACATGAATGCTATTATAGACGGTGGTCAAAGTGTTATATCTGACCGTGATATAAAAAATAGTACCGTTGCTAGAATGTATGAAAACATGTTCGTAAAAGGGGATTTATTTTTCAAATACAAACTTCTATCAGTATTATCATTAGGGGTGGGCATTAAATATCAATATTATGATGATATTAAAAATCAAATATCTAAAGTAGACACAGTAAATTCATTAGGTATGCATTTCAAAATAGAATATAAAAAAGTTAATTATGAATACCCATTTGAGGAAGGAATTGTTTTTAGGTTTAATGGAGGCTATCAGTTTAGTTTAATTAACAATGAAAACTATTATTCTATAGATACTGAACTAAATACATCACTTATTTTGAACGATATACAGCGTATAGGTGCTGGTATATATGGTGGCTATGGCGACCTCCCCGCACAAGTCGAGTTTCGTTTAGGTGGCAAAATGGGTTCATATACGCTACCTCAATCTGTAGTCGCTGCTGATTACTATAGTTCAGCTACAATATTTTATGAAATCGCCTTTTTAAATATTGGCTCAAAAAACAAAAAACCATACACAACACTCGCCATGCAGCTTTTTTATGAAGGTGGACTATATGGTTCTGACATACTAGATCATACATGGCATCATGGGCCCGGTTTTGCTATATTTTTATATACACCTTATATTTCTTTACCTGCTATCGAGTTTAAGTTTGGATATGACTTAGCTAGTGAAAATTATTATTTTAGAGTTGGACTATCTAGATATTTATGATACTTAAAATAAAACAGTTTTTGTATTTCTCGACAAAGCCTCCTACTTTCAGTAAAGCCTTAAGTCCTCGCATCTTCACACAGATATAAGGCTAAGCTATTTACATAATTTACTTTATTGTGTATTATAACAGGGGAAAGTAATATATAAGGACTAGTAAAATGAGCAAAGTAATACCATTTTCACCACCTGACATAACAGACAAAGAAATTGATGCTGTGGTGAATGTACTTAAATCAGGCTGGATTACTAGTGGCAAAAATGTGGTTGACTTTCAAAATGCCTTAAAGGAATATACAGGAGCAAAATGTGTTAATGCATTGTCGAGTGCGACTGCGGCTATGGAAATTGCTCTACGTTTATATGGCATCAAAGAAGGAGACGAGGTTATAACAACAGCCTACAGTTATGCTGCCACCTCAAATGTAATAATACATACTGGAGCTAAAGTTGTTTTTGTTGATTTATCATCTAAAGACAAAAATGACTTCAATATAAATGTAGAGAACATTGAAAAAGCCATAAACGAGAAAACTAAGGCTATTATATCGGTTGATGTTGGCGGATACCCTGTTTGCTATGATTCCATTAAAAAAGTACTTGAAAGTAAAAAACATTTATTCACTCCATCAGAAAACAAATATCAACAAGAACTTAAAAGACCATTATTTTTATCAGATGCCGCTCACTCGATAGGAGCAGTATATAATAGCAACAGAGTTGGAGTAGATGCTGACTTCACAGCTTTTTCTTTTCATGCTGTAAAAAATGTTACAACAGCCGAAGGTGGATGCCTTTTATATAATGACATAGGTAAAATAGATGCAGACGATATCTACAAAGAAATATCTAAATGGGCTTTACACGGGCAAGACAAAAGTGCATACGACAAAAGTAGCGGTGGCTGGCAATACTCTATAGATTTTGCAGGATACAAATACAATTTAAGTGATATACATGCAGCCCTTGGGCTTGCACAACTTGAGAGATATCCTGATATGCTTGCCAAAAGGCGTGAAATAGTCGACATCTATAATGAAGAGTTTTCCTCATTAGCAAAATGTATTTTACCTCAAACTCAAAGTGAAAATAAAACTTCATCATATCATTTATATCAGTTAAGAATAAATGGATGTAGTGAAGAGGAAAGAAATAAAATCATAAACTTGGTGAAAGAAGAAGGAATAATGCTTAATGTTCATTATTTACCAATACCCGCTCATAAAGCGTATAGGGATTTAGGATATAAAATAGAAGACTACCCTAATGCGTTCAATATGTATCAAGAAGAGATAAGCTTACCACTTTATAGCTTGCTTTCTTTAAGTGACGCAAGACTTATAGCAAAAACTATATTAAAATATTTATAATCTATATATTTAATTTAAGGACAAAAAAATGGAAAAAATTGAAATTGAAAACGTTACCCTCACTCTAGCTCACCCCGACAAATTAAATGTTGATTGGACTGGACAAAATGATTTAGTAAGACAAATTACAGCGGCTTGGATGAAAGTAGACTCAACCGATATACCACTAAACCCTAGAATTGTTGGTAAACCGGGTGCTGGAAAAACAACACTTTCATATTATGTTGCTACAGAAATATTAAAACAAGAAGCATATATATTTCAGTGCACAATAGACACAAGACCTGAAGACTTAATTATAATGCCTGTAATATCATCAACCAACACAATAAACTATCATGCCTCAAGTTTACTTACCGCAATGATAAAAGGTGGAGTTGCGATACTTGATGAGGGAAACAGAATGAGCGAGAAAAGTTGGGCTAGTTTAGCGCCTCTTTTAGATGACAGAAAATATGTTGAAAGCGTTATTGCTGGTATTAAAATAAAAGCACATCCTGAGTTTAGAATTATAATAACAATGAATGATGACGCTACAACTTTTGACTTACCTGAATATATTCACTCAAGACTTCAGCCAACAATTGAACTCCCCTATCCTGATGGAAAAGAAGAATATGATATATTAAAAATGAATATACCATTTGCTAATGACGAGATATTAAATATAACTGTAGACTTTCTACAAAAAGCACATAATCATAACACTTCATTTTCTGTAAGAGACGGTATTAATATTGCAAGATACGCAATGAAACTTCATAAAAGTGGTGTATCAGAAGACATTGATTCTGCGTTTACTTTAGCAATAAAAGCAGTTCTTGGAGCAGACGGACTTAGGCTTCTAGCTTTCCGTCCACGCCAAGATAATAATAATTAAATTATTCTATTACTTTTTTTTATCTGTATAAATATAACTACCTCTATATTCTGGGTTTTTCCTTATAGATGCTAAAGCAGATTCTGCCTCTTTTTTTGTTGCATATCTACCAACTTTAAGTTTGTACATTGTAGAGCCATCTTTAAGAGTTTCCTCTACTACAAAAGCTTTAGAATGACTTTCTTTCAGTCTGTCACGAGCAGCATAACTAAAGTCTTTATTCTGCCCAACAGCAACCTGTATAAAATAAATAACGTCTATTTCAGATGATGTTGCCCCATAAGGAACTTTTGTTACAGTTCTTGTTCCAAGTTGAACTGGAGGCTGTGCGTCAGGAAGTGGGTATAGATTTTCTTGTGCTGGCAGACCATCTGGCACAGGATATGTGTTTTGCTTTGGCGGTACGTATGAAGTATTAGGAGTTTGTTCTAAACCATCTTTTACCTTCTCATTAATAGTGTTCAGCTCATTAGCAAGATTCGAAGTATATTCATTATAGCTAGAAGGGTCTGACCTTTCAATAACAGAATTATTACCCGGTTGTGATAATGTTGTCATGTCTATTATATCAGAGTTTTCAGGAAGGGTTTCAATATTTTTAGAAACATCATCTGAACCAGCAGGTACTGCCATTGAATTAAATGCATTTGAATCTTCACGCATCAAAAGAGACATTGAATTATCATCAGTACCTATATTTTCTTTAGCGTTGCCTAAATAAAAACCTATAGAAAATATAAAAATTATTAAACTAACACAGCTTACAAAAAACAAAGCGATACGCCTAGATGTAAAATTTACGACATATAATCTTTTTGATTTTTTACTTTTTAACGGTTTACTTGAAGACGATTTGCTTCTTTCTTCTTTTGACAAGTCCATTTTTTCTATCATATTGTTGTCCTATTCTTTTTACTATTATGAGAAGTTCCTCATAACTCTTTACATTCTTTACAACAATATCGGCACCAGACTTATTAATTTTTACATCCCTTTGTAATTTAATTAGCTTTTTTATTTCTATTTCATTAAGACCTCTTTTTTTAAGCCTTTCTATAACATATTTTTTTTTGCTTTCTACATATATTTTTATATTACACAAAGTATCTAATTTGATTCTATAAAGTAAAGCCGCTTCTATTATAATAGTCTCATCTGTTTTTTTTATAACACTTTCTATCTCATCAAATATATATTTATGTGATATAGCTTCTAATTTTTTAAGAGACTCTTCATCTCTGAATACTATTTTACCCAAAGCGGATCTATTAATATTACCAGACTCATCAAGTATAGAACTACCAAAAACCTCTACTATTTCTTTTTTTTTTTCTACTAATGCTTTATGTCCAATCTCGTCAGCACTTATAAATATTGCATTGAACTCATCACATAAAAGCTTAGATATAGTTGTTTTGCCTGTAGCAGCAATACCAGATATTCCTATAACATATTTCATTATTTATTATTATATGGCACAACTACATTATTAAGCCTAACATTTTTAAGCTCACGTCCGTCTATAAGTTTGCCAAGCGAAACATTCTCATCAGTTGCAACAATTTTTAATATAGCAATTATATCCGTAGGTTTCTTGTTGATTGAACGAGTATATATATCATATTCTGCCTTATCTGTATTATAAATAGCAAAACTCATGTCATTTGTAATACCATGAAAACGTCCAGCATTTATATAAATGTTGTCATTATGTATTTTTATAATATTAGCATAAAATGGAATAGTATTATTTATATAATTTCCAACCATAACAGATGCATCCATCATTTTATATTTACCACTAGCAAATACTGAAAAATTAGTAACTGACGTTCTTGTGCGAGTATCCATTAAATCAAGCACCATACTAACACTATTTTCAGTTTGCGATATAGAGCCTTCCAAATAAAAATTTATATTATTATTATTAAGCATATTATAAAAATTAGCACCCGCAACATTATTATCATAAAGCTCATATATACGCATTTTATGATACTGCGACAAAGTATATGACAAGGTGTCATACATAGCAAAATCAACGTTTCTAGGGCTTCCTTCTTGAGGAGTTATTTTATTCACTATAGCAACAGAATATCCGGGCTCTTTAAGTGAGTATTGATCTATACCCCAAGATTTAGACAAAACATTTCTTGAAAGCATTCTATTTTCACTGTCATATTTATAGCCAATAGTTTTATCTGTCGGGTTTATGTCTCTCGCTATAGAAAGCTCAATGAAAGCCTTCTCAGTATAGCCTGATAATTTATAAAGATTATACAAAGCCATTCTAGCATAACTATTAGCAGGATTAAGCCTTAAAATATGTTTATAATATGCAAATGATCTTATTGGGTCAGCCAGTCTACCATAGTATGCAGCTAAATTAATATAGTACATTCCTGCCCTATCACGTTCAGCATCAGCTGTGGGATTAGTAGAAAATAATACTCTTTCATAAGCAAGCCTTGCAAGCTCACTGCTTGGAAAACTTGATAAATATTTTAAGTAAGCTTTTTTTGCCATATTATAATTTTTAGCTTCCTCATAAAAAGTACCCATAATATAATATTTATTTTTATCATCAAAATACTCATAAGGTATAGATTCAAGGATTATAGTAGCTTCATTATAATTCCCTAAAGATGACAATATATTTGATTTTAATACTAAAGAGTTTAGGTCAGAATCGTTATAATAAAGTGCATTTTCAATTTCTGCTAATGCATTATTATAATTGCCAGTTATATAATAATAATTTGCTAGATTATAGTAGCTTTCAGGCATTCTAGGATTATTTTCTATATTCTCTTTAAATAGTTTTAAAGCATTAGCGTCATTTAGAAGTTTTAATTCTAAATAAGCAAGCCCTATAGTCGCCTCTGGTCGCTTAGAATTAATTAATCTTGCTTTTTTATAGAGTGCTAAAGCAGATTTAAGATAGCCCTCATTTGCAGTTATAAAAGCATCAGCATAAAGAGCAAAATAGTTTTTATTATACATAGATTTTACTCTAGATGAAAAAGCCTTTGCCTCGCTTATCTTATTTTCAATTAAAAGTAAATTAAGTTTTCGCTCAAGTACGTCTTCATTTTTTGGATGATAACGCATTAAATCTTCTATTATTCCATTTGCTTTTGTATAATTTTTTACTTTTATATATGAATCAAGCAAAACAAATGACAAGTCTAAGTTATAGCGATTATCTAAATAAATATCCTCAAGCATAACAATAGCGTCAAGATAATTATATTCATTATACATTACTCTAGCATCATTTACCTTTTGAGACATATCATCTTGTGAATATAATGACAAACTAAACAAAAGAATGAATCCAATATATAAAAACTTTACATGAAAATTAAACAAAACATAAACTCCAAATTATTTATTCAGATTTCCTAGTTTGTATAGTACGCCTTAAAAAAGCAGGAGTATCATAATCAACATCTTCATTTACTTCTCCAAATACGGAGTTTTTTATGCCTCTACTATGATGAATTTTCATATCATCATCTGAAATAAGGTCAAAAGGCAATTTCTGATTTTCTTTGTTTTGAGCAACCTCTTCAGCAACATTACTTAAAGAGTTTAAACTACTTTCTTTATCTACCATTTTTTCAAAAAAATCGCTGTCCATAAAGTCTTTTGATTCACTTCTAGCTGAAAGTGTATCTCTATTATTATCTATTGACCCTTCATCATTTTTATATGTTTGCTCTTCCTGTGTATTTGTTTCAGGTAACTTACCCTCTAAACTTACAGGGGGGGATATTTTTTCTGATGCTTTATGTAAACGTTCAGCTTTAAGATACTCTATAGTTTTTTTTGTATGAGAAAATACATCTTCATCATTCTCGTCATCTACAATATGGTCTTTTTTTTCTTCAACTATCTCATCTAAAACCATTTTTTTTAATACTTCATTAGCACTATCTACAGTATTATCTATTATTTCTTCTATACTATTAG
>CAMRCO010000078.1 GCA_947040945.1 uncultured Spirochaetia bacterium | reverse complement strand
AGGTGGAGTTTTTTTATGCTTTACAGTAATCTTAGATTTACCTAATACTAAAGCAAGAATAAATACTATATCACTCTGTGTGCAGTAGGCAAGGATTAAAAAACAACACATAAGTAAAAACTAACGTCTAAAGTGTTGGATTTGTGGTTTTTACACAGAAGTCTAAAATCTACTAAACGCTAATTTAATCAAATAGCTAGTATAGAAATACAATACACAAAAAAACGCAACCTAAATACAATACACAAAAATGTGTAAAAGTATTTTAAGTTGCGCTTAAAAAAAATGTTTATTTTTATATAAACTAGAAGTCTATTTTAGTTCCGTAGAAAGAAGCATCTAAAACTTTTTTCATGTCAACAACATCACAAGGTCTTGGGTTTGAACCTGTACAAGGGTCGCCCACAGCTTCCTTAGCAATTTTGTCACACTTACTTTTATAATGCTCTTCAGTAACGCCATTTTCTTGATATGTTGGCTTAATACCAAACTTAGAATTTAAACTTCTTACATAATCTGCATAAGCGTTAGTAAGCTCCATATCGGTTGAACCTTTAAGTCCAAGCATTCTAGCAATGTCAGCGAATCTGTCAGCACATACTTTTGAGTTATAGTCAATAACATAAGGAAGTAATATTGCATTACAACGTCCATGAGTAATTTTGAACTCAGCACCTGTTTTATGTGCTAAACTATGAACAATACCAAGCAACGCATTTGTAAAAGCCATACCAGCCAAAGATTGTGCAAGATGCATCTCGCCTCTAGCTACTTTATCGCCTTTTACTGAAGCCTCAATATGTTTAGCAATCATTGCAATTGCTTTAAGAGCCAAGGCATCAGTTATAGGGCTACGTAGTCCTGCAACATAAGCCTCTGTAGCATGAGTTAAAGCGTCAAGTCCTGTATCAATTGTTACAACTTCAGGCATTGTTACTGGAATACGATAATCAAGTATACCAATGTCTGGCGTAATATTGTAATCAGCTAAAGGGTATTTAACGTTCGTAGAATAATCTGTTATTACAGAGAAAGCAGTAACCTCTGTTGCTGTTCCACTTGTTGATGGAATTGCTACAAATATAGCTTTCTTTCTTAAAGTAGGAATTGTGAAAGGGTCTTTAATATCATCAAACTTAGTCTCAGGATATTCATAAAAAACCCACATAGCCTTAGCAGCATCAATAGCAGAACCACCGCCTATTGATACGATAACATCAGGATTGAACTCCTGCATAGCCTTAGCACCTTTAAATACTGTTTCAATTGATGGATCAGGTTCTACGCCATCATAAATTAATGTCTCAAGACCATTTTCTTTCAAAATGCTTTCACATTCAGCAAGGAATCCATTTTTTTTCATAGAAGAACCACCAGTAACAATAATAGCCTTTTTATAGCCCTTAAGCACTTTTAGTTCTGCCATAGCATTATCGCCAAAAAACAAATCACGTGGAATAGTAAATCTACCCATTTTGCCCTCCATAAAAATTTAAATTATTTTGTAACATTCAAACACATTATAGTCTATATTAGAAGTATTTTTTTGTCAATAAGTAACAATAACAACTCAAATAACCTACTTTATTACCATATATAGTAACTTTTTGTAATTACTTTATATTTCTACTAAATTATGTCAACTTAAATTCTCTCAATTTAGAATTATTACTTAATGAGAATATTTTTATAACTTACCCTGAAGTAAAAATTGAAGGAAATCTAAGATAAAAAATGAAAAACTAAATTAGTTCTTATATTGATTTTTTAGATTAAAGTAATATATTTGACAAATTAACAAATTAAATGATAATGAGATAAATAAACTACATAGATATAATAATAATTTTGCTTCTATATGGTACTACGCTGTACGGGATATTATAAATAAATATGAAGGTGATGCTTCAAAAATATGGAATGATGAACCAAGTAGTGCTTTGCTAGTACATAGGTTTTTGGAGTTTAAAGGTTGTGGGCAAAAAATATCTACAATGGCTGTGAATATTTTAGTTAGACATTATAAAATTAAGTTGTCTGATTATAAATACATAGATATATCTGTAGATACACATGTAAATAGAATTATGAAAAGAATGGGATTAATTGATATTGAAGATCCATTATGTAATGAGTCATTGTCTATTGTTTATAAGTGTAGAGACATAAACCCCGAGTATCAGGTATATTTGATTTTGTTTTATATGAATTAGGTAAAAGTTGTTGTAAATCTCGAAAGCCTAATTGTGAAGAGTGTCAATTTAGTAATTATTGTCCTAAAGTAGGCGTTGAGTAAAATAATATTCCCCTATACCCACTACCACTAGTATTTTACAATTTAAAATAATTTATATTTTAGTTATAGTGATATGTTTTTACCGCAAATTAATATATAATTTAATATGGAGTGTAATAATAAATTTAGCCTTAGGATTTTTTATGAAAAAATATTTTTTTCTTGTTATATTTTTAGTGATACTCAGTTTTAGTAATTTAATAGCACAAAAAACTACATATAATGATAAATCTAATTCGGATTTAATTGAAGCTTCAGAAAATGGAAATTTAGATGCTGTGAAAGCTTTAATAAAAAGTGGTGTGGATATTAATACTTTGTATGGTGAATTTAATCAAAGTACAGTTCTAATAAGTGCGTCTAAAAATGGGCATGTTGAAATTATTAAGTATCTTATAGAAAATGGTGCTGATGTAAATATTGCTGTTTATATTAATGATAGCGAGGGTTTTGATTACACAGCTTTGATGTTCGCTTCTATGTATGGACATATTGATATAGTAAAACTACTTATAGAAAATGGTGCTAACATTAATGCTAAAACTAATTGGGGAGACACAGCTTTGATGTTCGCTTCTATGTATGAGCATACTGAAATAGTGAAGGCACTTATAGCGGCGGGGGCTGATATTAATGCTGAGTCCTATGAGGGTGACACTGCTTTATCCGTGGCAACTAGAGAAGGGCAGACTGAAATAGTAGAATTACTTAAGGCGGCTGGGGCTAAATAAATTTTCAGTTTCTATAGTAAGTGTAAATATTCTAGCAAATGATTAAAAATTATTAAATGTTAATAAATTACTGATATAGCAAGGCTTTTATCTTTTAATCTATTTGCTTTATTACAAAATAAATATTTATAAAATGAAATACTATAAAAAAATGTTATTAAAATTATTCAGTATGGTTCTCATTATAACAGTAAGTAATATTGCCCTATACCCACTACCATTAGTATAACAATAGGGGGTATACTCAACCTCTGTGAACACCCGCCAACATTCGACTATATAGCCACGCAAGTGTGGACTTTATTTTTTCATTAAGGGTATGATTTATTTGAAATAACTGAATAATTAAAAATAATACAAGGGGCTTTATAGCCTCTTTTTTTGTGCTCTTTCCATTCTATAAAGAAAATATCTAATAATATTATCCAATATCAAATATTAATAATTAAGAAAAAAAATAAAAAAAATCTATAAGGGTCGCTTGACATTAAGCTTGTTCCACGTTATCAGTGTGCCACAAAATTAACGGAGGCTATAAAATGAAAAAAATAGTTTATAAAGTTTTAGCAGAAAGGTACAATCCGCAGTTAGGAATTCGTGAAAAAACACATGATGGGACATTGGATGAGTTGGCAAAAAAATTAAATATAGAAACAAAAAGTAGAACTATACAAACATTAATTAATAAAGCCAATAAAAAGCAATGTGCTTATGGTAGTATGTATTACAGATTATTAGAAGATTAAATATATAGGAGGCATGAAAATGCAAACATTAACAAATGAAAAAACAACCCACAGACTGGAATAATTTAAGTTTTTAATTAAATACTCAAAAATAACAATATTTATGACTTCACGAACAAGCGGGACGAACAACAAAAAAAGTACAAACAAAAAATATATACTATTAAAGTAATTCATAAGGAATTATTAATTTTTACTGTAAGTAGTAATGACTTTAAACTAATAAATACTATATATAAAAACTACACACTAGAATATAGCGTCAAAAGTGTTGGATTTGTAGGATTTAATAAAACTAAAATCTATAGAGAAGATATTACTTCTAGAACACTTGAAAGCTTCTCGCTAAACTCTTTATGTTTTCTATTTTCAGTATCAACAGCCTCACTACTTGCTCGAGTAACAAAGTTCTCATTTTGAAGTTTTTTATTTACAATATCAAGCTCTTTTTCATACTGAAGTTTTTCTTTCATAAGGCGTTGTTTTTCTTTTTCTATATCTATAACTCCAGCCAAGTTAATACAAAGCTCACCGCCTTCAAATACTCTCACGAAATATCCTTGCTCTCGCTTTGATTCACTTATACTCACAATTGTAAAATTATCTGTTGATGATAAATATTTTATAGTTTCTTGATATGATTTTGCGACATTCATAAACTCATCATTTGTATAATGTATAAACACATCAAGTTTTTTATTTAGTGGAATATTAAAAGAAGCCTTAGCATTTCTTATTTTAGATATAATATTTTGTGCTGTTTCAAAATCATGCTCAATTTTTTCATTATAATAAGCTTCATTAAACTTAGGATACTCACTTATCATAATCGATTTTATGTCTTCATTTTCATTAATATTTTGATATATATATTCAGTTATGAATGGCATAAATGGATGAAGAAGTTTACATGAGTTTTTAAGAACATAAACTAAAACCGACAATGTATTTATTTTTTTCATGTCACTTTTTAAATCAGGTTTAGCCATTTCTATATACCAATCACAAAAATCGTTCCAATAAAATTTATATATAGTTTGGGATGCTTCGTCAAACCTAAACTCATCAAGATTTTTTCGTAATTCTTTTATTGTATTCTCTAAGCGTGTTATTATCCATTTATCTTTGTTTTCAAGTTCTCCATATATGGAATCAAGCTCTTTAATATCACTAAAGTTATCAATATTTGAAAATATGAACTTAGCACTATTATATATTTTATTAGAAAACTTAGCCCCCATTTTAAACAATTCACGGTCAAGCCATATATCCTGTCCACCTAAACTTGTCATAAAACTAAATGTAAACCTTAAAGAGTCAGCTCCATGCTCATTCACAATATCAATAGGATCAATGCCATTACCCAAACTCTTAGACATTTTACGCCCTATTTTATCTCTTATAAGCCCATTTAAATAAACATTCTTAAAAGGAGGCTTTTTCATAGTGTAAAGTCCTGCCATAATCATTCTTGCTACCCAGAAAAATAATATGTCATATCCTGTAACAAGTGTTGTTGTAGGGTAAAAATAATCAAGCTCTTTGGTTTTATTAGGCCAACCTAAAGTTGAAAATGGCCAAATCCAAGAAGAGAACCATGTATCAAGAACATCTTCATCTTGGTGAATATTTTTAGACTTACATTTATCACAACAATCAACATCTGTTTTTGATGCCATTATATTAGAACAGTCATCACAATACCAAACAGGTATTCTGTGTCCCCACCAAAGCTGTCTACTTATGCACCAGTCTTTAATACCAGTAAGCCAATAATTGTAAGTGTTAGTCCATCTTTCAGGATAAATATTAATTTCTTTGTCTTCTACTGCTTTATAAGCCATGTCAGCTAAAGGCTTCATTTTAACAAACCACTGATCACTATAATAAGGTTCAACTGGATTATGACATCTATAACAATGCCCTACTTGATGTTTTATCGCATTTTTTCCAACAAACGCATTAACCTCTTTCAAATCATTTTCCATAGACTTTTTGACGTCTTCTATTGTTCGTCCTCTATATTTTTCTGGTACATTATCATTAAATGTTCCATCAGGATTTAATATATTAATTATTTCAAGATTATTTTTTTCAGCTATTACAAAATCATTCATAGCATGGGCAGGCGTTATTTTTAATGCCCCTGTTCCAAACTCAATATCAACATGAGAGTCTCTTACAAGTTTAAGTTTACGTCCAACAATTGGAAGTATAATAACAGTATTGTCATCAAGACTATTATATCTTTCATCATCAGGATTAACCGCAATGGCAACATCAGCAAATATAGTTTCAGGACGACTAGTATCAACTTCTATATAATCATTCGTTCCTTCAATTTGATATCTTATTCTATATAAACATCCATCAGTCTCTTCATGTTCAACTTCATCATTTGCTAATGCAGTACCACAACTAGTGCAGTAATTAATTAAATACTTCCCTCTATATATTAATCCATCATTATATAAATTAACAAAAATTTCTCGAACAGCCTCACTTAAACCCTCGTCAAGCGTAAAGCGTTCACGTTCCCAGTCAGGAGAACAACCAATTCTTTCAAGTTGCCCTGTGATAATTTTGTGATGAGAGTCTTTTACTTCCCAAGTTTTTTGAACAAACTCTTCACGACCAAGGTCATACTTTGTTTTGCCTTCTTTTTTAAGCATTCTCTCAACAACATTTTGAGTAGCAATACCCGCATGATCAGTCCCCGGAACCCAAAGAGTTGGTTTTCCAAGCATTCTATTATACCTTATTAAAATATCTTGAAGTGTATTATTAAGCCCATGTCCCATATGTAATACTCCTGTTACATTTGGTGGTGGAATTACAATTGTATAAGGCTCTTTACTTTCATCAATTTCTGCATGAAAATAATTGTTTTCTTTCCAAAAAGAATATAAACTTGGTTCTATCAAAGACGGATCATATTTTGTTTCTAAATTATGTTTCATAATACGAAATTTCCTCACAACAGTTAATAATTTACTTAAATCTTCTAATATTATACAGTATTTTTACTTTTTTTTAAATATTTACTTTTTTATTATAGTTAATTATGTTTTACATTTTACATTTTATATATTATAATGAATAATTAATGATAATTTATAGATAATATAGCAAATATATGGAGACTTTATGCGTTTAATTTTAATATTGTTTTTATCTTTGTTTTCTTTTTTATACTCAAAACCATCTGACAGAGTTCTATTTCAAAAAAATGAAATTACAGAACTCGAAGCAGAGTTTTTTAATATTATAGATAATGGAAATATAACAATAGAAACCTATTATGATGCTTTTTTAATCGCATCTGGTATAGTTGATTATGAAGAGTTTAGTATATACAAATCAAAACTTAATGACTTAAGAAAAAGAGCATTAACTGAGTTAGTGCCTTATGCTTTAGAAGGGCCTGAGGTTTTAGGAGAACAACTTCTTCTTTGGCTATACAGTGAAAATGGAGTATTAAAAAAATATGAAATTAAAGCAACACTTGCTCAAGATTTATTTAATAGAGGACAATACAATTGTTTAAGCTCCAGTATAATTTATTCCTTAATTTTTATGGAGTTCGGATTCGAAGTTAAAGGAGTGCTCACTAAGGATCATGCATTTAGCACTATTATAACGCCAAGTGGAGAGATTGACGTTGAAACAACATTATCAGTTGGATTCAATCCGGGTACAAAAGAGATAGAACAAATGGCAAGTTCTCAAAGAATAACTTATGTTCCTAAGGGAAATTATAGAGACAGAGAAGACGTTACAGTAATGACACTTATAGCAAGTCTTTATGCAAACTCTATCTCACTTTTAGGTCGCTCTATAAATAATCCTTATGAAGGGCTTGCAATGTACAAAAAAGGATATTATTTAGCACCAGATTTTGACTTCTTTCAAAAAAATATTTTATCTTCTATGAATAACATCGCTATAGAAAATATTAAAAAAGCTAACTATGAAGAAGCTGTATATTATTTTGATCAAGCAGAAGCATTTTCTCCAAGAAACACTATTACTACAAAAAATAGAATATACTATTATAATACAATAGGAACTCTTTATTTAAATAAAAAAGACTATCCATCTGCAATACAAGCTTTTAAGGAAGGAGTCATTGCTATGGGCACTAATTCAGAAGTTCTACAAAGAAATCTTAAAGTATCATATTATAATTATGCTGTGAATGAGTATAATGCTAAAAGATACAATAATGCTAGTTTTATTTCAAATGAAGCTTTGGCATTATTTCCAAATGATAGAGATTTTATAAACTTAAGAAAAAGTATCCCAAAATAATTTTACGGAGTAACTAGTATGTCTTCTAGATTAATCACACTTTCTGGCACTTCTAATGTTAGAGATTTGGCTGGCTACAAAACAGATGACAAAAAACAACTAAGTTCAAAAAATTTGTAAATGGAGCTCTACTTCACACATTAACAGATATTGATAAAAAAAATATTAGTTGACTACAATATAAAAACTATAATCGATTTAAGAAATGATAGTGAAATAGATAAAAATCTTGACCCTAAATTATCCCAAAACATTAAATATTTAAAGTACCTATAGGAAATGTTGTTTTATCTGAGGCTAAAAAATGTTCCTAAGACAACTGTTTTAGAGGATTATAGTGAAAGCTATGAGAATAGTTTAGATATATTAGACAGGCTTAAAGCTGAAACTCATTATGCTGATAACTTCAATAAAAGCTTTTTTAGAAGCGAGCCTGAATCTATGGAAGTATTCATAAACTACTTACTGATTAAGCATTAAATAGAATGCTTGCTTATTTGTTATAGTCTCGCCTTCTCTTGGTATATAGTCAATAATATAACCCTCACCTTGTATCGAAATTTTACCATCATAACTAAATACGGATGTTGAAATTGTATTAAGAGCATCTCTCAAAGACATACCAGTTAAGTTTGGCATAGTGTCACTTGTATTTACTACAGTTTTAGGTATTAAGCTTTTAATATTATTAATATCAACATTATGAACTTCATTATTAACAATCCCCAAATAAGGTATAATTTGTAATACTATTTCAGCAAAAAGTGGGGCAACCAAAGCACCTGCTGCTCTTGAAGTATCTGTTTCAGGCCCATCAAGTAATACTAGCACTGAAATTTTTGGGTCTTCTAAAGGAAAGCCTCCAATAAAAAGTGATTGATAGTATTTTTCTATTCTAGGTTTATTGTTTCCATCTTGTTTAAGAACTTCAGTTATCGCAGTACCAGTTTTACCCACAACATCAATATTAACCAAGTTAGCTTTAGAACCAGTTGACCCTACAGTAACACCATTTCTAAGTAAGTACTTAACAATTTGAGAATACTGTGCTTCTATCACTTGTTTGTTCTTTTGAGTATTTGTCATATAAAGTGTTTGCTCATCATTAAATATGCTAGAAACAACATGTGGTTGCTTTTTAATTCCTCCATTAAGTAGAGGGTAATATGAAGCAGCAATTTGCATGGGAGTTGTACTTAAATCGTATCCTATTGATAAATATCCACGTGAAAAGTTATGCCACTTTTTTAATGGGTGATATATTCCTGCCCACTCATTTTTATAAGGACCAACACCAGTAATTTCACCAAAGCCAAAACGTTTTAAGTACTCATAAAAGAATTTCTTATCTAATCGTTCAGCAATAACAACAGTGCTATAGTTACAGCTATACTTTAATATATCTTCAAATCCATTAACTTTTCCATGTGGGCTGTCGCAATGTATTCTTGTTCTTTCACTATAATCATAATATCCAATGCAATTAAAAACCTCGTCAATGTTTGCAACACCTGACTCTAAAGCTGCAAGCAAGGTGAATATTTTCATAGCTGATGCTGGATAAATTGTACTCATTATACTTCTATCTAAACGCTCACCATTATTATATATGAAAGGATTATTAGGATCAAAAGAAGGATATGAATAGTTTGCAATAATTCCACCTGTATCAACATCTGAAACTATTACAGTAGCCGATTGAACCTTAATTTTGCTGACTATTTTTAATACTTCATTTCTGACTATAGTTTGAACATCACGGTCAAGAGTTAGCACAATGTTTTTGGGATTATCATTATCTTGCGAAAGCACCGATTCATAACTTGCTTCGAGACCTGCATAACCTTCTGTTCCACTTTTATTCATATAGCCTATTATGTGAGCAAATATATCTCCATAAGGATAAAATCTTGTGAAAGTTTCAACGCCATAAACACTACGTATATTAAACTCTTCTTTTACTGCAACAATTTCCTTATACTTCTCTAAAGTAACATTTTGAGCCAAAGTAATTGTACGCCTATTTGCTGATATCTTTTTAATGAACTCATTTTCTGTCATGCCAAGTATATTTGGTATATGTTCATATATAGTTACAATATTACTTTCTGTTGTTGCCATACTCTTATTTGAAACAGCTTCTTTGTCTAAGTAAATTGTGTAGGAAGGAACATTTAAAGCGACCTCTCTCATTTTTGAGTCGTATATTATTCCTCTTGGAACAGCAACTTTTGGAGTATAAGTAGTATAGTCTTTATTCTTTAACACAGCCATATAAAAAAGCTTGCCTATTATAAACACTGTACCTATTAAAAAGCATATCGAAAAAAGATAGAGACTTCCTATTTTTTTGTTGTTTGATTTCATAGATTTATTGATACTTAAAAAATGAGGCGGCGATCGGACTTGAACCGATGAGTAAAAGTTTTGCAGACTTCTGCCTTACCACTTGGCTACGCCGCCCTATACATTAGCTCAATTCTATAACGAGTTTCATTAAAAGTCAACTATAGTTAGCCTATCTCAATATCCCGCTTTTACTTCCAGTACACCTTTGGCAACAAATCCAACACTTTAGAGGCTATACCCTAATATGTAGTTTCTATGTATAGTATTTATTAGCACAAAATTATACTCGAAGGAGTACATATAGTAGTATTTAATAATTCCTTATGAATTGACAAAATAACATGCGGTACTCCAAAAAAATACAATCAGAAATTTACAAAATCCTCGCCACAA
>CAMRCO010000077.1 GCA_947040945.1 uncultured Spirochaetia bacterium | reverse complement strand
TTCGCTACCTTAGGACCGTCATAGTTACGGCCGCCGTTTACTGGGGCTTCAATTCGAAGGTTCGCTTACGCTAGCCTCTCCTTTTAACCTTCCAGCACTGGGCAGGTGTCAATCCCTATACTTTCATTTACATGTTGGCAGAGATCTGTGTTTTTGCTAAACAGTCGGCCAGGCCTTTTCACTGCGACCCTCATCCCATAATTGCTTACGAGATTCGGGCGTCTCTTTTTCCGAAGTTACAAGACTAATTTGCAGAGTTCCTTAGGGAAGATTATCTCGAGCGCCTTAGAATACTCATCTCACCCACCTGTGTCGGTTTGCGGTACGGTTACCATATGCCTAACCTTAGGGATTATTTCTTGACAGCATAGCTCACGCAACTTCCTGAACCCTAAAGCCCAGTCACTATCCAGCCTCAGCCTTAACGACGGTAAGCATTTGACTCACCATCAGCCTAAACTGTTCGACGAAGCATACCAAAGCCTCGCGTACGCAAACAATCTGTGTCATCCCATCGAAACATACGGCAGTACAGGAATATTTACCTGTTTCCCATCGGCTACACCTTTCGGTCTCGCCTTAGGGGCCGACTAACCCACGGAAGATTAGCTTTACCGAGGAAACCTTGGGTTTGCGGCGAACGGGTTTCGCACCCGTTTTCTCGTTACTCATGCCTGCATCCTCACTTCTTATACCTCCAGCATGCCTCACGACACACCTTCGACGGCTTAAAGAACGCTCTCCTACCACTCATAGATTACTCTATAAGTCCCTAGCTTCGGCACTATGTTTGAGCCCCGTTACATTTTCGGCGCAAGAACGCTCGACCAGTGAGCTGTTACGCACTCTTTAAAGGGGTGGCTGCTTCTAAGCCAACCTCCTGGCTGTTTGTGTATTCTCACATCCTTTCCCACTTAACATAGATTTTGGGGCCTTAGCTGAGGATCTGGGCTGTTTCCCTTTTGACAATGACGCTTATCCGCCACTGTCTAACTGCTATGCTCTTAATTTACGGTATTCGGAGTTTAGTTGGGTTTGGTATCCGGTTAAGGACCCTAGTCCATTTAGTGCTCTACCCCCGCAAATAAACACATAACGCTGCCCCTAAAGACATTTCGGAGAGAACCAGCTATCTCCAAGTTTGATTAGCCTTTCACTCCTATCCACAAGTCATCCGAAGCCTTTTCACGGCCACCGGTTCGCGCCTCCGCTCAATGTTACTTGAGTTTCGCACTGCTCATAGATAGATCACTTGGCTTCGGGTCTATTGCACGCAACTGAGTCGCCCTATTAAGGCTCGCTTTCACTACGGCTTCGAGGCTATTACCTCTTAACCTTGCTACGTACAATAAGTCGCAGGCTCATTCTACAAAAGGCACGCCATCAGGCCGTCTACTATTGCTAGTAGGGTACCCTCTGACTACTTGTAAGCTTAAGGTTTCAGGTTCTATTTCATATCCCTCAACGGGAGACTTTTCACCTTTCCCTCACGGTACTCTGCACTATCGGTCACTGGTTAGTATTTTGTCTTGGATAGTGGTCTACCCAGATTCAAACAGGGTTTCACGTGCCCCGCCTTACTCAGGAACAATGTAACCTTAAATTATATGATTTCGTGTACGGGGCTATCACCCACTATGGCCTGCTTTTCCTAAACAGTTCCACTATCATATAACTAAAGTCGGAGAATGTAAGCTCTCCACACACTGCCCTACAACCCCGCTATGACAACGGCTTACACCTTGACATCATAACGGTTTAGACTCTTCCCCATTCGCTCGCCACTACTAAGGGAATCTCAATTTTGATTACTTTTCCTCCAGGTACTTAGATGTTTCAGTTCCCTGGGTCTAGCTTTATACGCCTATTTTATTCAGCGCATAATACAGAGGGTTTTCCTCTGTGGGTTCTCCCATTCGGTCATCTACGGATCATAGAATATTTGCTTCTCCCCGTAGCTTATCGCAGCTTGTCACGACCTTCATCGCCTTCCAGTGCCTAGGCATCCACCTTAAGCTCTTACTTACTTGACCATATTATCCTTCCCTTCTAAAAAATAAAAAAGAAAAACATTAAAGTCTTGAATGAGACTATTTTTTTATTAAGCTGTTTCTTAAAATAATAAAAGAAAAAACGTCCGCATTATATTACTATTGGTTTCTACTCTAAGACACACAATTTAATTTGTTTAATTTGTGTTAATTTAATTATCTAGTGAAGATTTTATTAAATGCTGATTTCCGTTTCTAAATTGGAAAAAAATTATTTTATAAAATCTACGCTCTAATATATTTGTCAAAGAACTAATTTTTCACGTTTCAGAAAGATTTTTTTTTCTCTCTGACGTGAGAGTTAGTATAACACGGTACTGAATAATATCAATACTATTTGGATTAAATTTCTCCTAAAAGAACATGCAAACGTCTATTTTGCACACTATGTGCTACATTTAATACATATCGACCTTTTAGACTAATCAAGAAAAGCAAAATTAACCAATATTCTTGTTAAAAGTAATTAAAAAAAACCTAAAAACTAGTATATTTCTAAATTATATTGTAAAATAAAATTATAAAAAACAGTTTATTTAAGGCAATTTAATGCAAAAAAACAAAAAAAAACCAATTTCGAACAAAATAATCAAGCAATTAATCACTCAAGGCTGTTCTTCTAACAATTGGAATGACGTATATATTGACGATTCAGACATATCAGAAATAAAAGACACTATATTTCATGGCGAAATTAATATAAAAGGACTAAACGGACTTGTAGAATATCATAAAGGCGTAAAAGTTAAGGCTGCTATCGTAAGAGCCACTCTAATAAACACAAATATAACTGGAAGTGTATACATAAACAACATAGAAAGGTTTATATCAAGCTACACAATAGAACATGGTGTCATAATAGAAAATGTTGGAGCTATATACATAGACAACTCAACATCTTTTGGAAATGGAATATCAATATCGCCCATGATAGAAACAGGTGGACGAGAAGTAAAAATATATAACAGACTAAACTCTCATACAGCATACATAATTGCTCTATATAGGCATAAAAAACAGCTAATAGAAAAACTAGACTCACTAATAGACAAATACGTAAAAGAAAAAGAAAGTACTATTGGCAAAATTAAAAATAACGCAAAAATTATAAATGCTAGACTAATAAGAAACACACTTATAGACCCCTATTCTACAATTGAAAACACTGACGAGATAACAAACTCGACAATTGTAAGCACAGAAGAATGCCCTTCATACATAGGAACATCTGTAATAATAAAAGATTCGATAATATTAAAAGGTGCCCACATCACTGACAGCGTCATAGTTATTAAATCTTTTATTGGAGAAGGAACAAGACTTGGACGTCAATTTTCATGCGAAAGCTCACTACTTTTTGCAAACTGCGAGGGAGAACATGGCGAAATGTTTTCGATATTTGCAGGCCCCTACACTGTAACTCATCACAAATCAACACTTCTTATAGCGAGTCATTTTTCATTTTTCAATGCAGGAAGTGGCACAAATCAAAGTAATCACATGTATAAACTAGGGCCTTGTCATCAAGGATTTACAGAAAGAGGATGCAAAACTGGAAGTAATTCATACATACTTTGGCCCTCATACATAGCAGCATTTACAACTGTTTTGGGCTCTCATTACAACAATGTTGACGCATCCGAGTTTCCTTTCTCATACCTCACAGAATATGACTTTCATAAAACAAGATTAATACCAGCTCTTAATTTATTCGGAGTAGGATTATGCAGAGATGAAATTAAATGGCACACAAGAGACAGACGACTTGGAAACAAAAAAGACTATGTTATTTTTGATGTGTTTAATCCATACACCGTTTCAAAAATGATTTATGCTGAAAAAAAATTAGCTGAAATAACAGACAATATTAGCAAAAGTGATGAGTACGAAAACTTTATTGAGTATAAAAATATGATAATAAAAAAGTCATCTTTAGAAAAATACGCCTCAAGATATGGGCTTGCCATTGACTTATATTTACATAATATTTTACTTAAAAAAATTGAAGAATATGATAAATTCGACACAATTAAAGCATTTTTATCGCAGTCCCCTACCAACATATACGAAAAATGGCTCGATATTGCAGGACTTATCGCCCCAAAAAAACGTGTCGAAATGCTTATTTCTAAAATAGAAAATGACAAAATAGGAGACATAAGAGACATTTCTTTTGAGTGGGAAAGCATCTACAACAACTACAAAAGTGATGAATGGAATTATGTTTACAACGAATTTTCAGAAAGATATAATATAAAATTAGAGAATATAAACGAGTCAGAGTTAAAAAAAATATTATTATCACATAAATCATACATTGAAAAATCACTTAAAATATTTGAACATGACATAAAAAAAGAATTTGACAAAGCAAAACAAGTGAGTTTTGGAATAGATGACATCGAAAATAGAGCCGCTGATTTTGAGATTATACGTGGAAATACAGAAAATAATACATTTGCATTACAGTATAGAAGTGACACAACAGACAAAAAAAACACAATTGACAAAATATTAAGCTTTATTTAAGGTAATTTTTTTTAATATACACTTAAAAAATCTAATAAAAAAAATATTGCTTTTGCTTATTGTGTAAGATAAAATTAATTTTGACTAAAAGTATAAGCTTAAAAATATTATGAAGATGACTGGCATTATCACATTAAAAATTGGAAGTAATTTCAATTCATAATTACGCCAACAGAAATGGAATCTGTATTAAAAGAACTTCACCATGTTATTTTTAATGCCCGAGTAGAGGCTGATTATAAAGAATCTGACAGTCAGTTTTTTTTAAAAAATTACAAAAAGTTTTATGATAAGCTAATGTCTGGGTACATATTTAATTACGAAATAGATTATGAGCACCTAGATTTGTATATGGGGTTTACTGATGACTTAAATAAATGTATTTTTGGAGAGACATTTAAAGACAAAAATGATCATTTATTATACAAAATATCTAAATTTACAGAACCTTGGGTTACAATATCCTCGTTTGCAATGCAGATTTATTCAGATAATAAGCTATATACAAAGCTAAATTGTTTCTCAGGGTAAGAATTTATAATAGGCACAGAGTTACAATTCCCAAAAACACTCATATATAGCCCTGCCCTACACAAAAAATCGACCAAATCATCTGAAATTGTTCCATGCAGAGATATAAAAAAAAAATAAAGTATATTACTAAAAGTTAGCGATTTGAAACAAATGAAAAGGCTTTTCCTTCAGCTGTGTGTATTAGCGAAAAAGCAAAAGAAGACATTAAAAACTCTTATTTTGTAGATCACTTTAATGTTAAACTTTAAGCTTTATTTTATGAACATTTTAATATAAACTAAAAAAGTCTTGATTTGAAAAAATAAAAGGAAAATAATCAATGAAAAAAATAGGATTATTATTGATATTATTAAGTATAATCAATTGCGAAAACAAAGAAAGTAAATCTCAAACAAAAATTGAAGTTCTCGAAACTACCAAAACAAAAACTGAAGAGACTAGTGAAGTTATTGAAAGTACTGATATATTTGAGGCAACTAAAAAACGGTAATTTTAATGATGTGCAAAAATTTATTACAGATGGTGTCGATGTTAATTATATTAATATTGAAACTGAAAATAGTGATATGATGGGAACGACTCCTTTGATGGTAGCATCTTCTGAAGGACATATTGAAATAGTGAATCTCCTTATAGAAAATGGTGCTGATGCAAACCTAAAATCAGGGGTTAGCGACTCATCTCTTAGTGGAGAGTCAGCACTTCAGTATGCTTTAGAAGGCGAACATACAGAAGTCGCTGAATATTTAGAGACTATTAAATAACAGAAATAGATGGAGAAAAATATATGACACAAAATGAAATGCAACTAATAAAATATATAGCATCAAGTATTGAAACAGAGGAATTCGCCCATTATGAGTATTGTCAAAAAAATAGGTATCCATTTATAATGGTAAAAAAACGAGGCAAATGCTATGCTAATATTTTTTATGATATTACAAATTTTAATATACCTTTAGAAGCTCTATCTGAAAAAATTAAGCATTTTTATTTGTCTTATGTAGAATTTGTTCATATTCCAATCTATGATATACAATCAAATTTAGATAGCTTCTATATGTTTAATCTTATAGTAAAAGTAGATGATACTGATTTCATTGCATCAAGATTATTTGATTATTTATTAATAAAAATAAATAATGGACATTTATAGGAAAGACAATTTTAGACTATTCTATTAGTAAATCAACTGAATATCCAGAAGTAATAAAGTATTTAGAGAGTCTTAAATAGAAAAAATTAGAAGAACTTATAGAAGACAATAGCTTATGAGGTGGCTTTTAATCCTTGCTAAATAAAAGCGACTATAATAAACTACTCTATTAAGAGGTATTTATGCGTATTATTGTACTATTTATGTTATTATTGATGAGTAGAGAAGGTTTTTCGACAGAATATGACGGAATAGTTTACATATTCACAAATAAAGGTAATGCATATATTAAAATAGGTAGAACAAGCAGAGAAGTAGAAGAACGCCGTAAAGAATTAAGTAGTGCGACTGGAGTTGCAACTGAATTTGAGGTATATTTTGCTAAAAAAGTTCCAAACTATAAAGAAGTTGAAAAAGAGTTACATCATCAATTTGCTAGATATCGTGTTAATAAAAAACGAGAATTTTTTGATATAGAGCCAGAAACAGCTTATGAAGCCTTAGAAAAATATGAAGGTTTAGTTGTTGTCGAAAAAGAGCGTCGCCCTAATTTTACTTTTTCAGAGCTTGAAATTAAAATAGGTGCAGAATTAAAGTTTTCTAAAGACAAAAGAAGTGTAGCGAAGGTGCTTGATAATAATTTAGTTATGTATAAAAAAGAAATATATTCTTTGTCAGGTTTAACTGCTTTATTATTAGGCAAAACTAGTAGTAATGGTGTTCAGGCTCTTAATCATTGGCTTTATAAAGATGAATTATTGTCAGATATTAGAGAAGACAAATAAAAAATAACAATACTACTAACAGCACAAAAATAATAATTGAAAAAAAATCTATTCTAACATAAAGTTTAGATTGAAAGCATGTTAAAATATAATTATAAATAATAAAATTTGAGGAGCTACAGTGAACGTTTTTTTACTACAGATAACATTAGACAAAGGCTATGAAGACATTATTGACTCTATTATAGAAGAGAATTATGATAACTTAAATATATTAGGAAATAACACAGAGTTTAATGTTAATGACCCTTCACATGCTATTTCAAATATTTATTCAGAAACGGAAGAATATGCTAAAAGCAATATGGAGTTTATAAAAAATAAGCTAGACCACACAGAAAATGATTTTAGCGCAAATTATAATATCAGTTTAATCGACTCAGATGACTACCTATACTCATATATGAATGTGCTAAAACCTTTTAAGATTGGCAGTATTACAATAGTCCCCAACCTAAAAAATGAAGAAAACAGCAATATATCCCCACCTGTAATATACATAGGTAGACAATACGCATTTGGCACAGGCACACATGAGACAACAAGCCTTGCCCTCTATTTAATGGACTATTATAAAAAAAATATGGAGAAAAATGAAAATATATCGGTAGCAGATATTGGTTGTGGAAGTGGTATTTTATCTTTAGCTTCATCTATTTTATTTTCAAACAATATAACATCGGTAGACAATGACGAGATGGCAGTAAGTTGCACAATTGACAATATTGAATATAATAATTTTGACATAGATAAAAATAATGTTTTTTTAGGTAGTGCAAAAACTTTATATGAAAAAAAACTAACTTATGACATTGTAGTCGCTAACATCGAAACAGATATACTAGTTGAAATAATTCCATATTTGGTAAAAATATTAAAAGAAGAAAATTCTACTCTAATACTTTCAGGCATATTAAACACAAAAAAAAGTATCATGCTTAAATCTATCGAAGCCTATAAACTTAAAATATTAAAAGAAGAGAGCAAAGGCGATTGGACAGCTTTTCTTTGTTCAAATTAAATTTAATTAAAAAAAATAATCTAGCCACATATAATCAAAAGTATTATTGTATAAAAAGTGAATCATTATATACTTCTACTTTAATGTAATTTTATCTGTGAGGGATTTATGAAAAATATAGTATTTGTAATAATTTCAATTTGTTTATTTAATATGTCATTAATAGCTCAGTGGCAGTGAATAAAGACAACATAAATGCTAAAATTAATGAGTCTGGCAGTACATATTTAACAGATGCATCATTTAATGGATATTTAAAACCAGCAAAATATTTGCTAGAAAGTAGTGCTTTAATTAATGCCAATAATGAAACAGCTTTAAGTGTTGCTAAAGAAAATAAACACACAGAAGTCATCGAATATTTAGAGAGTATTAAATAAAAAGGAAATTATAATGGAAAGAATGAACGAAATCGTATTTAAGAGAAATTTTAGAACACAGATTATTTATTTATTTATCTTATTATTTGTAACTGCCGTCGGTTTACTGATGATGAATGTAAAAATTGAGGATAGTAAAGCGGCTGATATTATACTAAAAGTTATAGGTGGTTTTTTGACATTATTGTTTGGAGGAATGTCTTTTTCTATGATTTGGAATTTTAATAAAGCTTTGATAGTTATTAACTCAAGAGGATTTATTGACCATGGTTCTTATAATGGTTTTATTCCATGGAGTAATATAGAAAGTATTTATAAAGCTGGGTCTAAAACAAAATGGGTTAATGCTAAGCAGAATATTGGTGGAGAGATAGAGATAAAAATTATTGATGCAGCTAAAGTATTAAATCCTTTATCAAAATTTAAACGACTAATAGTGAGTACTACTCTTTCTATAGAAAAACCTATAATTTTTATCAGTCTAGCTCTTGTTAAAGAAAAAACTACAGATGTTCTTGATATTATGAATAAATATCATTCTGATTATCAAACAAAAAATGAAAGATATGGCTCTTACCAAAATGAAAGTGATAGCATGAGAACAGATAAAAATGACATAGAAAATTTTGATAAAATAATAATCAAAAGAGTATTTTTGAGAGGAATTATCTTTTTAATTATATGCTTAGGTATTTCCTGTTGGTCTCTATGGGGGATGATAGTGGCAGGACTTGAAATTAAAAGATATGGCATAGGTGATGAACTATATATTAAGATAGTAACTGTGATAGCATTTGCCTTTCAAGGACTAATAGCTTTATTTTTTGGATCAGTAGGAATCTGGCAGATTTATAAGTTCAAAACTAAAAAACCTATATTAATTATTGATTCAGATGGCTTTACAGACTCTGAATCTAATAGAGATTTTATTTCTTGGAGTGATGTAGAAAAAATTGACGTTGTTACTAGGACTACTACTTCTCGAGATTCAGATGGAGATTCATCAACAAGAGATGATACCACTATTCATATTAAACTTAAAAATAAGTATAAGTTCAAAACTAAAAAACCTATATTAATTATTGATTCAGATGGCTTTACAGACTCTGAATCTAATAGAGATTTTATTTCTTGGAGTGATGTAGAAAAAATTGACGTTGTTACTAGGACTACTACTTCTCGAGATTCAGATGGAGATTCATCAACAAGAGATGATCCCACTATTGATATTAAACTTAAAAATAAGGATGAGTTAATCTTGCTTACTCTTTCACTTGCTAAAGAAAGCCCTGAAGAAGTGGCTGACATAATGGTGAGATATCGTGATGAATATATAAAAGAAAATTCTATCAAAAAAACAATTCCTAATGGAGAATAACAATTAAAAATAATAATTTTACTGATAGTGCAAGAGCTGGAGACTTAAAAGCTCTAAAGCAATGTATAGAAAATGGTAGCGAAGCACCCTTTACGGGAGCAGATATTAATGCTACAGATGAAGGTGGTAGAACAGCTTTGATGTTGACTTCATCAAACGGGCATCTAGAAATTGTAAAATATCTTATTGAACAAGGTGCTGATATTAATGCTACAGATGGATATGTCTGGACAGCTTTGATGAGTGCTTCTTATAATGGACATTTTGATATTGTGAAGTATTTAGTAGAGAAAGGTGCAGATATTAATGCTATAGATAGTAACGGATCACCCGCAATTATACTCGCAGCAGATCAAGGACATTTAGATGTGGTAAAATATCTAATAGATCAAGGTGCAGATTTAGAAGTTGTAAATGAGTACGATATGACATTGTTAACGAGTGCAGCTAATAGTGGACAGTTAGAAGTAGTAAAGTATTTAGTAGAACATAGTATAGATATAAGCAAGATGACGATAGTAGAATGGGCAAGTGCAGGTTGGTTAGAAAAGGTTCAAGAGTGTATAGAAAATGGGGCTGATATAAATACTAAAGATGTTGGAGGAGTGACAGCTTTAATGGTTACTTCACAGAGCGGACATGTTGATATCGTAAAGTATTTAGTAGAGAATGGTGCTGATGTCAATATAAAAGATGATGAGGGTAGCACAGTTTTGATATATGCTTCATGGGGAGAATATTTAGATATTGCGAAATACTTAATAGAAAACGGTGTTAATATTGATGCTACAAATGAAGGTGGTAGAACAGCTTTGATGTATACTTCAGGGTGGGGAGATTTAGGAACAGTAAAATTTTTAGTAGAGAATGGGGCTGATGTAAATGTTAAAGATGATTTGGGTAAAACAGCTTTAGATATAGCTCGTGAAAAAGAATATACGACTATCGCAAAATATTTAGAGAGTCTTAAATAAAACAAATTTGGAGTTTAACATGAACACTAACAATCTTATTGA
>CAMRCO010000076.1 GCA_947040945.1 uncultured Spirochaetia bacterium | reverse complement strand
AATATGATATCGAAATTAAAAAATATGAACCTTGATGATGTCGTTTTGGGTAAAGAATTATCTCTTGGAAAAAGAATATTAGCGTATGCTTCTATATTGCTTATATACTTTTTCTATTGCTATAATTTTTATATACTAAGCTTGCTTGGTCCCTTAATGAAAACTTGGAACATATCAACAGAAAATTTTGCTTTACTATTTTCTGTAATGTCATTTGGTACACTCGGAGGAACGATTGTTGCGGGTATAATCGCATCAAATACGTCTAAAAAGATAACACTGATTGGACTTGCATTAGCTTTCAGTATTGCTACACTTTTTCATATTTTCACTTATGAATCATTTATAGCATGGTTTATTTTAAGACTGATATCAGGGGTTGCATTGGGAGGTATATTCGGTACGGCTGTTGGGTTAATAGTAGACTTGTTTCCACAAATGTATAGAGGACGACTTACATCTTTTGCATCTAGCTTATTTGCTGTTGCTGGAATATTAGCAGGAGAAATTGCTAGTGCTTTTTTAGACACTAATTGGACAATACTTCTTTGGGTAGCTGTTATACCTACTCTACTCGGTGTTGTTATGGTATTTTTCTTTGTGCCTGATGACAAAAACATAATTAAGTCTAAAAAAGATTCTGACTCAAAAGATACGACAGTAGTAACTAAGCCTACATACAGAGAGCTGCTAAAATCTCATACATGGATAGCGATTGGAGCACTTGCTCTTTCTGGTATGAATTTTTCAGGATATTCTGGTTTTTCTCAATTCCTTCCTATCTACTTACAAGAGGGACTTGGAATGGAGGCTTCTAATTGGGGACGAATGGTTTCTATACAAAACTTAGGTCACTTCATTGGATTTAATTTTTGGGGAATTATAGCAGACAATTTTGGAAGAAAGAAAAATATTTGGGGTATGGTAATTTGTATGTTAATAATCCCAATTTACATGGCGCTGACAATGAATACAGGTATGACAATATTTTTCATCTGTTCAGCATTATTTGGAATTGGACTCGGTTTCTCTGGAGTATGGGGTGCATATTACTCTGAATTATTTCCAGAAAAATTTAGAACAATATCATCAGGATTTTGTTTTAATATGGGTCGAATAATATCAATGTTTTCTGTTTATATTATTGGTATGTTAAGTACAAGCTTAGGATTTAAGTTTGCTTTAACAATACCAGCAGTATTCTTTTTGCTAGGTGTTATTATTTGGTGTTTACTTCCTGAAACTTTTAAAAAGAAGAATAAAATATAGTTTTAAATAAGTAGCCCTAAGTAATTAAAATCTTAGGGTTGCTTACTTATGTTTTTTAAGTTAATATTATGCACTAAAAGGAGATTTTATGAAATATCAAGAAGCTAAAAAATTGGTTAGAAATTATTTTAATGATTTAGAAAATTCTACGTCTGAAACTGTGGGAGACGTATTAAATAAGTATATGAGTAGTGATTATCTTTGGAGAGGTGTTTATCCATTTAGAGAACAAAGTGGAATAAAGTCTGCAGTCGATGTTTTTTGGAAACCTCTTATGTCATCAGTAGAACATATTCAACGTCGTCAAGACATTTTTATTGGTGGTACTAATGAAATATCAGGTGAAACATGGGTTATGAGTATGGGACATTTAATGGGACTTTTTAATCATGACTGGCTTGGAATAAAGGCTACAGGAAAAATGATAAGTTTGAGATATGCTGAGTTTAGTTGTGTTGTAAATAATAAAATAACAAAAACAGGTTTATTTGTAGATATAATAGGATTTATGCTTCAAGGAGGTGTAAACCCACTTCCTCCATCAACTGGACAATATTTTGTGTATCCGGGACCTAAAGGACATGATGGACTTTTATTTGAAGATGCTCCAGAACAAGAAGGTATTGACACATTAGCTTTAATAAACAAGATGGTGGATGATCTTTCAGCACTTAATGAAAGTGGCTCTATGGGATGCCCTCCTGAAGTTCTAGAAAAAAGCTGGTCAAAAAAGATGATATGGTATGGACCTGGTGGTATAGGAGCAAGTTATACTGTTCCAACATATCAAAAACAACATCAACTACCTTTCAGAGCTAACCTAACTGATAAAAAATTTAATGGTCATGTTTGTCGTTTTGCTGAAGGTAAATTCGGTTGTTTCTTTGGTTGGCCTAATCTAACTAATACAGCTATTGGTGGTTTTTTAGGACTACCCGGTGCTAAAACTCCTGCAGATATGCAAGTTGTGGACGTCTATTGTAGAGAAGGCGATAAATTATCAGAAAACTGGGTATTAATAGATATTCCTTATTGGCTTAAACAACAAGGAGTTGACATCATAGAAAGAACTGCCGAAATAACAAACCCAAAAATATAATAATAGGATTTATATATGGAAATATTAGATATTGTAATAATAATTTTATACATTCTTGTAGTGTTAGTTATAGGATATTTGTCTGGAAGGAAAACTAAAACAGAAGATGATTTTTTTCTAGCTGGCAGAAACATGTCATGGTTTCCTATCGCATTATCAGTTGCAGCCACAATGATAAGTTCAAATGGATTTATAGGTGGCCCTGGTTGGGCTTATAATGACGGCATGGCACCTTTTATGATTAATATAGCTGTTCCATTAGCATGCTTTTTTGCTATATGGATAACTATACCTATAATTTACAGACTAAAAGTTGTTTCTATATATCAATATATGACTTTAAGATTTGGTACTAAAGCAAGAACTCTATTATTAGCACAGTTTTTTATAAACTCAATTATACAAGTAAGTTCAATGGTTTTCATTCCTTCTTTACTTTTACAAATTATGACAGGATGGAGATTTGAGCTTATAGTTACTTTAATTGTTATTTGTGCGATAGTTTACACCACTTTTGGTGGTATTAAAGCTGTTATATGGACAGATATGGTTCAAATGATAGTAGTTTGGGGCAGTGTTATTATGGTTATTTTTGTAGCTTTAAATACTATGGGTATGACATTAAAAGAAGTTGTGGATGTTGGAAAGATAAGTAATAAGCTAAATATGATAGACTTCACATTTGACCTAAAAAATAATAATGCCTTTTTTGTAACACTTGTTGGTGGAAGTATCATGTGGATTAGATACTTCTGTTTTGATCAAGTTCAAGTTCAAAGAATTCTAACATCGAAATCTATTAAGGATGTTAAGTCATCACTTTTATCAAGTGCTATGTTTATGAACGTAATTTACTTCTTATTATTGTTTGTAGGAATAATATTATGGTCATTTTATGGTGGCAAAAAGTTTGAAAACTCAAATATGGTAATGATAGATTTTGTTCTTAATCATGTTCCTGTAGGTTTTCTAGGTTTAACTATTTCAGGCTCATTAGCAGCTGCCATGTCTAGCGTGGACTCGATACTAAACTCAATGACAACTGTCTTTGTTAAAGACGTATACGAAGTTCATTTCAAAAAAAATAAAAATGATGCTGATAATAATAAACACTTTGTTACCATAATTTCTATAGTAATGGGTGTTGTTATTATACTATTCGTAATTATAGGTTTTGGTGGGTCAGTAAAATCAGTATTAAACGTAGTTGGTGCGTATATCTCATACTTTACAGGTCCTGCTTGTGCTATATCCATTCTTGCTATATTTAGTAATAAATCAAATGATAAAGGTGTTAGTGTTGGGTTTATCTTAGGCATTGTTTTAGGTGCTGTTATATCGAACATTCTAAAGCCCGGCTGGCTATGGAATCCTGTTATAGGATTTACAATTACTATAATTTTAGGATATATTTTTAGTATTATATTAGGTAGTTCAGAAACAGATAAAGAAAAAGCTAGAAAATATACTCTATATGGAGTGAGAAAAAGTATTAAAGAATCTAAGCATTTAGAAGAGGATGGAGTATCTTTAGAACCGGGGAAATTAGATAGATACTCAATAATTACATTAATATTTTTCTTAAGCCAGTATTTAATCTTGTTTTTAATACAAAAATAATTCTAAATCGAATTCGTTTAACAATAATCAAGTCTGCTGTATAAATCAATATTGTATAGTAGACTTGATTATTTTAACAAAATACGCTATAGTTATAATTAACTAGTTGTTAAATATATATATTTGGAGAAGATTAATGAATGAATATCAAACTGAAAAAAAATCCATAGCAGATGGATTTTTTAATACAAGTGAAAAATATGCTGATATGCCTATTTTAAGATATAGAAATAAAGATGGAAATAAAATAACATTAACATATAAAGAAGCTTCTAAAAAAGTAAGTACTTTAGCAAAGGCTTTTAGTTTACATGGGGTAAAAGAAAAAACACATGTTGCCCTATTCTCTGAAAACAGAATGGAATGGTTTTTATCTGACATGGCTTTGCTTGCTTTAGGAGCAATTGATGTTCCTCGAGGAAATGACTCCACTGTGGATGAACTTAAGTATATAGTGGAACATAGTGAGTCTAGTGCTGTTATTGTTGAAAATGAAATGATGTATGAAAAAGTAAAGAACATGTCAAAAAGTCTAGACTTTATTTTAGTTTTGGATAATTCTTTGCATGACCCTAAGAATAAAATATATTCATTTGATAGTTTCATGGAAGAAGGAAGCAAGGCATTAAGTGATGACGAAAGTTTTGCTAAAAAAGCTGCTAAAAAAATAAATAGAGATGACACAGCAACTATAATTTATACATCAGGAACTACAGGACGACCTAAAGGGGTTGTTCTTACTCATCAAAATATTTTACATAATGTTGAGTGTTTGCCTCCACTAATTGAATTAAAACAAGGCGAAAAATTCTTAACAATTTTACCAATTTGGCATATTTATGAGAGAACAATTTCTTATGTAATATCTCTTAATGCGGCTTTCATAGTTTACACTAATAAAAGAGATTTAAAAAATGATTTAGCTGAAGAGAAACCTGACTTGTTTATAAGTGTACCTAGTATTTGGGTTAATATTCATAAATCTGTTATGAAGTCTATTTCTCAAAAAAGTTTTATTATAAAAAATCTTGTTACTTTTTTTATTAACCGTTCTGTAGCTTACACAAGAAAAAAAAGATATGATAATAATATGATTTATTTACTTGGAAATGATAAAAAAGAAAATCATATTAAAAATTATAAATCATACCCTTTTGATGCCTTTTGTCATAAAATGGCTAAAAAACTTGTTTATAAAAATTTAATTAATATTACTGGTGGAAAAATGCGTCTTACCATTTCTGGTGGTGGTGCTTTACCTACATACATTGAGGATTTTTTGGAGGCTTGTGAAATTAACCTTATCGTTGGTTGGGGAATTACTGAAACCGCTCCTGTTATATCACTTAGACAATTCAAGAACAATTTTAAGGGCACATGTGGCCTTCCTGTTACCCATGTTGATATTGAGGTAAGGGATTCTAATGGAGAAAAGTGCAAGGATGGCGAGTTTGGAGTATGTTGGGCTAAAGGACCAAACATCTTTAAAGAATATTATAAAGACACTGAACTTACAAAAAAAGCTTTAGTAAATGGTTATTTTGACACAGGAGACCTTGGAGTTTATACACAACAAGGGGAAGTCGTCCTCAGTGGTCGTGCTAAAGAAACTATTGTTTTGCTTACAGGTGAAAATGTTGAACCACAGCCTATTGAAAATAAAGTACTTCAAAGCCGTTATATAGAACATATTATGCTTGTTGGGCAAGATAAACCAATGCTAGGTGCTTTAATTGTTTTAGATAAAGAGGTAGTAGCTGAGTATTGCCATAAACATAAAATAGATATTGAAAATAAAAAAATGTCAGAAATAAAAGAGGTAATGGCATTAATAAGAAAAAATATTTCAAGTTTAGTTAATGCAAAATCTGGATTTAGACCATTTGAAAATATATCAAAAATATATATAATGGAGAACAGTTTCACTATTGAAAATGAAATGCTTACTCAATCACTTAAAATGAAAAGAAATGAAATATTGAATATATATAAAAACGAAATTGAAAGTATGTACTCAAATTAGATTTTTATATAACCTTGATTTAAGATAAAAAATATTATATTATTTGTAAATATTCTAATAAGGCTTCTGAAATAAACAATAAAAAAAATGTAACAATAGAAGATATTGCGAAAATAGCAAATGTAAGTAAGGCTACTGTCTCAAGAAGCTTAAATAATTTGGACAATATATCACCTGAAACTAAAGATAAAGTAAACAAAATAGCAGAAGAGCTCGGGTTTAAGTTTAACATACATGCAAGAAATTTAGCAAAAAATCAAAGCAATAGAATTGGTATAGTGTTTCCAGATGATTATCTTGCTTTTCAAACGCTTGACTTTTTTACAGGGATAGAAGTTTCTTTAATTAGAGAAATAGACGATAAACTTTATGACATGGCTTTGCTTAGAGTGAAAGATATTAAAAAAGCTATAAATACTAGACTTGTTGATGGTTTTTTAATTGTTAGTCGTAGTATAGGTGAAAAAGAGGCTAAAATATTTGATAAATACTCTGTTCCATTTGTTTCATTACTACACATAAGCAAAGAGATTTTAGGGAACTTTGATTTTATAGCTAGTGATAATTTTGCTAGTGGTTATGAAATTACAGAACATTTTATAAAAAATGGAGCTAAAAATATTATAACTGTAACATCTAATAATAGTGTTTATACAGATTATAAATTTAGAACAAAAGGATATATTAAAGCATTAACTGACCATAATATACCCGTTAAAAATACGAATATAATATGCTCAGATATGGTATTTGAAAATGCTCATTCTTTGGTTCATAGCAATATTGATATTATAAAAAATGCTGATGCTATATTTGTTCAGCAAGACAAAATAGCTATTGGCATAATGAATGAACTTAAAAATATGGGAATTAATATACCAAAAGATATATTAATAGCAGGTCATGATGATAATGAACTTATAAAATATTTTACCCCCTCATTAACGTCCTACAAACAAAATTACCCATTAATTTCTAAAGAGGCTATAGATTGTCTCATAAAAAAAATTGAAACAAAAGACAATAAATCAATAACTGATAAAAAAATTAAAGGAAGTCTTATAGTTAGGGCGAGTTCTTTAGCTTATAATAATGCAATATAAAGTATTTTGACACTCTAAATATCTGAGTTTAGATGTTCCCACAGGGAAAAGCCACCCCAGGTGTACTGAAAGTAAGACACGTGGATTTTAGTAGATACCACTTTAAGGCAGTTACTAGTATTGAAAAAACTGATAAATATGATAACATATATATTAAGTGTATATTAAGGAGTCATTATGAAAGACCAACGAGTTGATGAATTAGCAAACAAGCTAGTAAACTATTCTTGCCGTGTAAAAAAAGGCGAGAACGTTTTAATTGAAGTTACTGGAAGTGATAATGAACAATACCTTGCAATGAGTTTAATTAAAGAAGTATATAAAGTTGGTGCTAATCCATTTATTTGGAATCGTAACACTGAAATACATAGAGAAATATTAAAGGGCTGTAATGAAGAGCAACTAAAAATTATGGCAACTCATAACCTTGCTATGATGAAAGATATGCAAGCTTATATTGGTATTAGAGGTGGACGAAACTGCTCTGAAAACTCATCAGTAGATACAAATAAAATTAATCTCTATGATGTTTTATATGGCGACCCTGTTCACATGCATCAAAGAGTGAAACATACAAAATGGGTTGTGTTACGCTACCCTACTCCATCTATGGCACAACAGGCATCTATGAGCACTGATGAGTTTGAGGATTTTTACTTTAGGGTTTGCAATCTCGACTACTCTAAAATGTCTAAGGCTATGGACAATTTAGTTGACTATATGAATAAAACTGACAAGGTACGTATTGTTGGTGTTGATACTGATTTAGAGTTTTCTATTAAAGATATACCTGCTATAAAATGTGCAGGCGAGATAAATATCCCCGATGGCGAAGTTTTCACAGCTCCTGTAAAAGACTCTGTAAATGGAAAAATTAGATACAATACACCATCTTTATATGATGACGGATTTACTTATGAAAATATTTATTTTGAGTTTAAGAATGGCAAAATTATTAAAGCGACATCTAATGATGACAAAAGAATAAATGATATTCTTGACTCTGATGAGGGTGCAAGATTTATTGGTGAGTTTGCTATAGGTGTGAACCCATACATTTTTGACCCTATGAAAGATACTTTATTTGATGAGAAAATTATGGGTAGTTTTCACTTAACACCGGGGGCTTGCTATGATGAAGCTTCAAATGGAAATAAATCATCAGTTCATTGGGACTTAGTTTTAATTCAAACAGCTAAATATGGTGGTGGTGAAATTTATTTTGACAACAAACTCATTAGAAAAGATGGTGTTTTTGTTGTGGATGAGCTTAAATCACTTAACCCAGAAAATTTAGTATAAAAATGTATGAAAATATAAACTCAAATTATATTAATTATTTAAAAACTAAAAATATATTAATTGTTGGTGTTACATTAAGAAGTGGTGTTAGTGTATCAAACACACTTTATAAACTTAATGTTCCTCATTCATTAACTGACTCGAAAGAGTATAAAAGTTTAGCAACTGAAAGAGAAGCTCTGCTTAACAAAAATGCTATTTTCCACACAGGACATCAAAGCTCTGAAATACTTGATGAAATTGACCTAATAATACTATCTCCGGGAGTTCCTCTAAAAAGTAATTTAATGAAGGAAGCGATTAATAAAGAAATTGAAATTATAAGCGAGATAGAGTTTGCCTATAATATTCGTCCAAAAATTAATTATATAGCGATAACAGGAACTGACGGAAAAACTACAACAGCAACACTTACACATAAAATTATTAGTGCCTCTAAAAAAGCGAGGCTACTTGGAAATGTTGGGAACACTTTTTCAAAAGATGTTTTATTTATAGATGAAAATGAAACTGTAATACTTGAGCTTTCTAGTTTTCAGCTTGAAACCATAGATAAATTTAAACCCAATATATCTGTTCTATTAAATATAGCAGATGACCACTTAGATAGATATTCTGATATTAACGAATATTTTGATGCCAAAAAAAATATTTATAAAAACCAAAAAAGTGATGACAAGCTCATACTTAATATGGATAATGAATACACAGCGTCTTTAATTGAAAATGTAAATAACGCTTCAATTCTAACTTATTCTACAAAAAACAAAAATGCGACTATATATCTAGATGATGATGACAATATTTATTATTATGGTGAGTTATTATTTTCTATAAAAGAAAGAGTTATTATAGGTTCACACAACAGAGAAAATATTTTGGTAAGCACACTAATCGCACTTAAAGAAAATATAGAGACAAATATTATAAAACATCAAGTGAACGCATTTAAAGGGCTTCCTCATAGAATGGAAATTGTTCGTAGTATCAATGGCGTTACATTTATAAATGATTCGAAAGCAACATCGCTTTCATCAGTGCTTGCCTCAATAAAATCATTTAATAAAAATATTATACTAATCATGGGTGGGCAAAATAAGGGCATAGACTTCAGACCCATTTTAGACGATATAAAAAATAAAGTGAAAGTATTAATACTTATAGGCGAAGCAAGACATGAATTAGAAAAAATGCTCCCCTATGAAAAAAGCAAAATTATAGAAAACTTTGATGAGGCATTTAATTATGCATATAGTTTGTCAGAAGAAGGCGACACTGTACTACTTTCCCCCGGATGCACAAGCTTTGACAGCTTTAAGAATTATGAGGAAAGAGGAAATTATTTTAAGAGTTTAGTTAATAGTCTTAAAAATTAAGCTTTTTATGATATACTTGACTTTTTTTAATTACTGCTATAGCCTAAAAAAATATATTTTGGAGAGAATCAAAAATGAATAAAAAATACATTGTACTAATTTCTATAATAGTTGTACTTTCTATCAGTTTAGTTTTGACAATTTTATTTAAGGATAAAGGATATTCTATACCCAACCTTAAAGCTATTAAAACTGACATCGTTAACATAGAAATAACAAAAGCAGGCGAGACTATTAAAATATCTAAAAAAGATGGTCTATGGTTTATTAATGATGAATACAATGCGAATCAGAGTGCAGCGAGCAATATTGTCTACAGTATTAACAGCATGACTATAAATGACTTAGTTTCAAGAGGTGATGAGGAGACTATGTCAAAATATTCCCTTGATTCTGAAAATGTTTTAAGTGTAGTTGTGTTTGATGACAAAAATAAAGAAGTAAGAAACTTCGCTGTGGGTTCTAAGGGAGATGTCGGCTATCAAGTTTATGGCCAAATTGACAAAGACAAAAATATATACACAATATCGTCAGATAATAATTTACGAGATTTATTCGATAAAAATATAGACGGTTTAAGAAACAGAACTATTTCATCAGTTATAGTTGGAAACATTAATAATTTAGGCATAACAAAAAACGACACTACTTATACATTAAATAAAGTCTCACCTGAGGCAACTTCTGAAACTAATGATGTCCCACCTAGCTATTGGCAAGCTACTTGGAATAATAACGAAACTGTAGACTCGACTCTAATTTCAAGTGTACTTTATGCGTTGGCAAATATAGAGGCTAATGGCTTCTTAAATGACAGCAATCAAAAAACTGAAATGCTTTATGAAATAACTATAAACTCAAGCGATAAACTTATAGTTTTCACTTTATTTAATGCTAACAGTGAGAATCAGTATGAAATTAGTTTAGATGGCGACAGTACAAGATATTTTATATCAGAGGAAGTTGCTAAAAGAGTAATAGATAATATTGAAAATATTCTAAAATAATAACTCTTAGTATACAAAGAGTATTTCGATATAGTTGCTTGACTTTTTCATTAAAAGATACTAATATTAACTGTATATATAAGGGGATGTAGCTCAGCTGGGAGAGCATCACGCTGGCAGCGTGGGGGCCGTGGGTTCGATCCCCATCATCTCCAATTTTTAATAACTTATCATAATATTCCTTATCATAGCAAATACTCTATTTACATTACAGTTATTATTT
>CAMRCO010000075.1 GCA_947040945.1 uncultured Spirochaetia bacterium | reverse complement strand
TGAAGACATTATAAAGTATATTGTAGAAAGTGGAGCAAATATACATTCGACTAATAGTGTTAAAACTGATGCATTTGGCGAGGCATTACATGGCAATAAAACTGAAAACCTTATCATTATCCACGAGCTTGGACATACAGTAGAAAAATATGCTGGTGCTGCTTTTCGTAGTGCTGTTTCTGACAGGAATTATACCGTCACCGACTTTTTTATAAAGCATGGCGTAGACATTAATTTTAATAAACCCGACATGGTATATCCGTGGAAGCCGACACCTCTTTGTGTTGCTGCACGTTATGTTGATTTAGAAATGTGTAAATACCTCATCAATAATGGGGCTGACGTAACACTTTCTGAAAAAAATGGTATGCGTCCTTATTCTATCGCAATTGAGAAAGACGACAATGAAATGGCTGAATATTTTAAATCGCTTGAGCCTCATGAGTTTCACAATCTAGAAAATAAGCTTACTGAATTAAAGTCATTTAAGTTGCCAAAAAAATTAATTGAATATTTAACATCTGAAAGTCTACGAATGGAATTTAATAACAATAAATATATAAAGTTTATTGATTTTTTTAATTTAGTAAACACTGTTACAATAAAAATTGGTAGGCAAAAATTACTTCGCATTTCAAAAGAAGTTGACAACTATTCTGACCTTAAATTTGTCTGGAATCCAAAAACAAAAATGATTGCATCATACGATGAAGAACATGAAGAATTAATTGATATAGCTTCGTTTGATGAGTTTATGAAAAATACAGGAAGTTTAATAGAAACAAAATTATTTTAATTTTAAGTCATCTATATATTTTACCCACCTACTATCTAAAACTAGCTCGTATTATAGTCTAAATTATTTTGATAATACTTTAATTCACTTTAAGAACTATTTATATAAATATTTTATTGTTTTATTCAGATACTTATATATACTTTATATTAGAATGAATTTTATTTTAAAATCAAATTTTAAGGAATAATAATGAAAATAGCTGCATATAACCTATTTCCAAGTATACTCGGAAATATAAAAAATTGGTACTCACATGTAGAAAGAGTAAAAGAATTAGGTTTCACTTGGATATATATAAACCCTATAACATACTCAGGATTTAGTGGTAGCCTATATGCTGTGAAAGATTATTATGCCTACAATGAAATGTTTTTTACAAATCAAAAAAGTGCAGAAAAAGAAATAAAAGAATTTTTAAGTTTTTGTGCAAAAAATAAAATGAATGTAATGATGGACTTAGTTATAAATCATTCATCAAAAGATTCTATTCTTACAGAGAAACATAAAAACTGGTATAAGCTTGATGAGGAAGGAGAACTTAAATCTCCCGGTGCTTGGGACAATGGAGTATTTGTAGAATGGGGAGACCTTGCGAGCTTCGACAATGAAGAAAGTGAAGACCTTGAAGGGTTATGGGATTACTGGAATAAACTCATAAAATATAATTTAGAGCTTGGATTTTCTGGATTCAGATGTGATGCTGCATACAAAGTAACTCCTAAGCTTTGGGATGAGCTAATCAAAAATGCTAAAAAAATAAATAAAGATGTTATATTTTTTGCTGAAACTTTAGGATGTCCAATTGAGGACACTATCGCACTAAGTGAAGTCGGATTTGATTATGTAGCAAGCAGTGCTAAATGGTGGGACTTTGAAGGAGATTGGTTTTTACCACAATATAATGAAATAATAAAATATACTAAACAAGTTGCTTTTCCTGAAAATCATGACACAGAAAGATCAATTAAAGAATCAAATGGAAATATTTGGCATGTTAAACAGAATGCTTTTTTTACAGCTTTAATATCTGATATGTGGATGATAACGTCAGGTTTCGAGTATGGGTTTAATAATCGCTGTAATGTTGTGGGTGGTAATGAGAGTGATTATGAAGACATAAATTATGACTTAAGTGAGTATATAAAAAAACTTATAAAATATTTTGAACAAAGTGATATATTAAAAAGCTCAGGAATTATAGAGCCTATAAATATTATAGAAGAAGATTATGACGAAAAAAAAGAATTAGATTCTCAAAATAATCAAAATGAAAAATTAGAAAATAAAATAAAATCTCCTTTCAAGTTATTTTATAAGTATAGTCAAGATGAAAAAGAGAAGTGTCTCATCATTGTAAACACATCAGAAAAAATAGAATATTTTACTTATGACCAAAAATTAAATATAAAAGAAGATATTTCATTTGAAAGAAAAATAAAATCTATAAATAAAGACCTTGAAAGTATAGAATTTTTAGCCTTCGAAATAAAAGTATTTAATGTAGAGGAATAAAACTATGAGAAAAAAAAGCAAAGAAGCTTTTATGCTAGACCTACTTAAGGATTTACTTAATGTTTCTAGTAATAATGAAATAGATATAATAGTTGATACATTCTTAGAGAAAATATGCCACTATTTTAATTTTGATTGTGCTGAAATATATTTACCCACTGGCGAGTATCTTATACTTAGAGGGGTATATGGTATTGATAGATATTATGTCTGTAAAGTAGAATATAAACTAAACTTTGAATTATCAGAAAAAACACTAAAAGAAAATAAAATTTATATAGGAAAAAATATTCACTTTACAAATGAGCCTATATTTAGAGAATATAAATCTCAATTAATTATGCCTATTTTATCCTACCCGAGCTCGATAGGAATATTAGTAATTAGAACAAAAAATAATAGAGTGCAGTATTTAACAAATGCTATAGAAAGCATAGAATATATTATAATGCATTTTTCGCTTAATGTTAAAAATATATTGCAAAGATCAGTATATGAAAGAAAAGATAGACAAACTGAAAACCTAAGTCGTTTATATCTTAGACTTAATGAAATAGACAGCTTCAATGGAATGCTTGATAGTTTGTCAGAAGATATAGCAAAAATATTCGATGCTAAAAAAGCTATTATAAAAATAAGAATTCTTGATAATAAATGGATAGAAGGTAAAACTAGCGGTGTAGATCATAATTTTGACTTAAGACATCTTGAAAAAAATAATAAATTAAAAAAATATCATAAAGAAGGAATAAACTTAATAAGTAATATTCGTAACTATGATGACTTAAGTGAATTATTTCCTATAATAGATAGATCAGTCATGTTTGATATTATTAAAATCAATAATAAAATATCAGGGTATGTAATTATAATAGACAGGAAACTTAGTGCCTCAAACCCACTTGGAGACTTTACTCTAAATGACAAAAGTATTTTCAATACCATTTTAATTAATATAGCGAAACGAATATCAGAACACAATAATACTGAACTTCTAAGTGAAGCTTCTAAAAAAAATCAATCACAAGTATTTATGCTAAATAAACTTTATGATATTAGTAATATTTTACTAGACAAATCTAAAGAAGATGACATATTGTATGTTCTATTAACTATGACAACAATAGGGGACGTTTTCGCTTTTAATAGAGCATTCGCTTTTTTATATGATAAAGAGTTTAATGTGTTTAGAGGTAAAATGAGTGTCGCACCTGACAATGCATTTGATGCGGGCATTATTTGGGAAGAGATGAAAAATAAAAATACTTATGGGCTTCGTGAAAAACTTTTTGTACTTATGTCTGAACACACTATGGATAACTCATCTCATCTTAATGATAGCATTATAAATATGACTATACCTAACAGCGAAAAATGTTCTTTCTTTTATGAGGTATATAATACTCATAACTCTATGAATATAACTGATATAACAAATGATAAAAAAGTTGAAGAATTAAAAGAATACACAAATGATATTATAGGACATAAGCCTTTTGCTATAATCCCTATCATAAATGCTTTTGAATGTACGGGTATTATTATTGTAGACAACAGATTTAATAATGCCCCTATACCTGATGATGACCTTAACTATTTAAAGATGTTTAGTAGACAAGCATCGATTTCTATAGAATATTCAGCACTTTATAATAAAATAGAAAAAGCAGATAGAGACCTTAAAGAAGCTAATAAAAATTTAGTAGACTCAAGAAACCTTGCTTTGATAGGAGAGATGACCTCATCAATTGCTCATAATCTACGTAACTTTATGGTACCAATTGCAGGATTTGCGAACAGGCTCATAAAATATTCTACAGATGAAAAATCAATAACATACGCTAAAATTATTGCTAAAGAAGTAGAGCAATTAGAAATATATGTCAAAAAAAACTTATCACTTTCTAAGTCATTTAATTTAGAAATAGAAAGTATTAATATTAATGAATTACTCGCTTCACTAACTCTCCTAACAAATGAATATATAAAAAAACAAAACAAAGATATTAAATTTTTTGAATCAAACACTTTAGGAGAAATAGAACTTTATTGGGATTACTCAAGAATACATGAAGCACTTTTTGATTTAATAATAAATGCAATTGACGCTATACAAGATTACGACCTTGCTTTCATTAGTATAATAATAAAGGCAAATAAGTTTAGAGATAATATAATAGACATTGTTCTTGAAAACACTAATTCATATATAGACCCATCTATAATAGATAAAATATTCACTCCTTTTTTCTCAACTAAAAGTCATGGCATAGGGATAGGACTTGCTACTTGTAAAAGAATTATAGAGGGACATGGTGGTAGTATTGCTGTAGAAAGTAAAAAATTAAATTCAGAAATAACTACATTTTTTATATCACTACCAATGTTGGTAGAATAGTTAATCAATAATTAATATATAAAGAAAAATAAAAAAAAGACGATAACTTGAACTAGAGGTTTTACTATGCAAAAAATAAGCGACGTATCTAAAGCTGAATGTGTAAAAATGCAACAAACATACAAGTCAGTTTTAAAGAAATATCAAGATGAAATAACTAAAATAGAAACTGAACTATTAAAAAAAGATGATGAATTTGAAATTAAAGAAGACAAACTTAAACTTGCATTACTTTATATAAAAGCAACTAGTCAATTATGTACTATTTGTTCTATATCTAATACCTATCTAAAAAGCAAACCTGAAGCTTCATTAAACGAAGGAAGAAAAAATATTATTACATCTATTGTTCTTTTAGAGGCTGTTTTTAGTAATCAAGTAGACAGAGAATTAACGCATAATGAAGACGTGCTTGAATATTTTTCTGATAAAATTACTGATGAGTGGAAGTATAAATTTATAACTTCTTTTGGTTACACTATAACATACTTAAAATATATTTACGGAGATGATTCAAAATGGAAATGGAACTTCATTGAAATAAGTACCAGATTTTCTATTATTATTAAAAATATGATAAGCTATAAAAAATATTTAAGAGATTTAAATCCTAGTATAGATGGGTATGAATATAGAGTAAGACTCATGATGCTAAATAAAAAGCTATTAATTGAGTCAGCAGATGCTTATAAAATGAAATATGAACTAACAGATAAAACACCTAGTGATATGCAAATGGCTCTAAATATTTCAGCAGTGCTTAGAAAAATATATATGTATTTAGGCGAAATGGAAGATGCAAATAAACAGAAAAAAATATATGATATTTTGCATAAAAAATTACATGATGACAAGGCTAATTAAAAATCTATACATATTATTTATATATATTTTATGATTATATATAAACTATTAACCCTATTAATACTTACAATTATATTTCTATTTTTAAGAATATTATTTAGATTTACAAATATTATAGAAAATATTTATTCAAGATTTTTTTATAAAAATATATCTTTAGTATTATCTAAAATAAGTTCTATATTTCCATTTTCTTTATCAGAAATACTAATACCAATATTAATATCTTTGATTATTTTTTTTATTGTAAAAAACTATAAAAACATAATAACAAGTATAAAACTTAGCCCACTTTATTTTGCTTTCAATTCTCTATTTATTATAATTGCCACTATACTAATAGTCATTATAATTTTTACAACCTTCTGGGGACTAAATTATTATAGAAAGCCATTACTGTCATATCAAAAAGAAGACTACTCTCTTTCAGAAGAAAATTTACTTAAACTCGCATATATTTTATCAAGTGAAGCTAACTTATTAAAAAAAGAAATTACAGAAAATAATATTAATTATACTACATCAAAAATAAATAACATAGTATATGGTGAATATAAAAATGTATTTAATGAGTACCCATTTCTTGAAATGCATTATTCTAAAGCAAAACCAATAGGAGTCTCTGAGCTATTTTTATATTTTAATATTTCAGGAATATATTCGCCATTCACTTCAGAGGCAAACTTTAATAAACTCGTTCCACAATTTTCTATGCCATTTGTAATATCACATGAAATGTCTCATCAAATAGGTATTGCTTATGAGGACGAAGCTAACTTCCTCGCTTATATATCATGTTATAATAGCAATGATAAATATATGAATTATTCTGCCGCTTTCATGGGACTATTATATGTAATGTCTGCATTAGATAAAAATGATGCCTATAAACAATTTTTAAGTTCAATAAACGAAGACGTTATAAACGATATAAAATATTATTATAGCTTTTGGAAAAAATATGATAAACCAATATCAACAGTTGCATCTAAAATTAATGACACCTATCTTAAAGCGAATAATCAAAAAGATGGTGTAAAAAGCTATTCACGAGTTGTAAGGCTTCTCGCATATTACCGATCAAAAAATAATATTGAAAATAACTTTTATAAGGCAAACTAAATATGTTCCCAATAACCATAATGAAACAAGTAAGCATAATATTTACTATAACAGCTTTTTCTGAAATTCTAGTCACTTTATTAAACTTACCAATACCTTCAAATGCTATAGGTATGATTATTCTTTTTACTATGTTATGCTTAAACTTAATTAAAGAAAGTGACGTGAAAGAGGTTGGTGACTTTTTTCCAAAAATTCTAATATCCCTTTATATACCCGGAGGAGTTTCTATAATCAAGGACTATCACCATATAAAACAATATTTAATACCATTTTTTTTAGTCTGTTTATTTTGCACAATTATTGTTATGGTATCAACAGGAGTAACAGCCCAAATACTTGAAAATGTCAAAAGGAAATCGAAATGAATGAATTACTTATAAATAAACCAGTAATATCTATTGCTGCCACTGTAATTGTTTATGTAATATCTTTTTATGTGTCAAAATATATTAAGCTACCTATTCTGCCACCTATTATATTATCTATATCTATAGTTTCTATTTTAATAATAATACTCGATATTGATTATCAAGCATATAATAGCGGTGCTAAATTCCTTACATACTTAATAACCCCCGCAACAATATGTTTGGCTATCCCCATATATAGAAAGCGTGATGTGCTTCAAAAAAATTATAGCACTATTTTAATAAGTATATGTGTGGGCATAATTTCAGGATGTGTTTCAACATTTATTTTAGTAACATATGTATTTAAATTAAACTCTATACTACTTGGGTCTTTACTTACAAAATCAATTACAACACCAATTGCAATTGAGATAACAGAGAATCTTGGAGGAATACGTTCTCTTGCCATAGTTGCTGTAATTTTATCAGGAATTTCTGGTGGAATAGCGGGGCCATTTATATGCAAAATATTTAATATAAACTCTCCTTTTTCAAAAGGGATTGCTTTAGGTACAGCATCGCATGCATTTGGAACAATTAAAGCATTAGAAATTGGAGAAACTGAAGGTGCTATGAGTAGCCTTGCTTTAGTCGTTGCAGGCATTATTAGTATTGTATTAATTCCAATTTTAGTTAAAATACTAATACTAGTTTTTAATTAAAGTTAGTACTACATTTTCTGAATAAAAAATAAAAGGATTTATTTATGAGTAAGAAAGTTTTTATTCCACTGCCAGAAGGCTTTGAAGAAATTGAGTTCATATCTATAATAGACACATTAAGACGTGCAGATATTACAGTTATATCTGCTTCCATCACGGATGACGAATATGTTAAAGGTGGGCATGATATAATAATAAAAGCTGACACTACTTTTGATAAAGTTGATATTAATGAGTTTGATGCAATATCGCTTCCCGGTGGAGGCTGGCATTTAGCTAATCCTGAAAACAGTAAAAATATTATTAATGTAATAAAAAAAATGTATGCGGATAAAAAACTTGTGTCTGCTGTTTGTGCTGCCCCTATTGTTTTAGGTGAAGCTCAAGTTCTACACTGTAAGTATACATGTTACCCAAGCTATGAAAAATATATAACAACAGGTGAATATACTGACGAAACTGATGTTGTGGTGTCAGGAAATATTATTACCTCAAGAGGCCCTGCCACATCTATTTTATTTGCATTAGAAATAATAAAATATTTACTTGGCGAAAATAAATATACTGAAGTTAAAGATAAACTTCTTGTAAAATAATTCTATTATAATTTGGAGAAAAAAATTGAAAGTAATAATACCAGCAGCAGGCAAAGGCACAAGACTATTGCCTCACACATTAACAAAACCTAAACCAATTTTACCTATTGGTGGAAAAACTATAATAGATTTTATAATAGACAGTGTAAAAGAACTTGATAATGTTGATGAAATAATATTTATTGTAGGATATTTGAAAGATGAAATGATTAGCCATATAAAAGAAAAACATCCAAACATTAATGCGTCATTTATAAACCAATATGAATATAAAGGGCTTGCACATGCTGTGTCACTTACAGAAGAAAAGTCACTGAATTCTGATTCTATTTTAATTATTTTAGGAGATACATTATTTAAATATAATTTAAGTAGCTTAATTGAAAAAAATAAAAACTCTTTAGGAGTATCTATTGTTGATGACCCAAGCAAGTATGGTGTTGCTGTACTAAACGAAAATAAAAAAATTATACATTTAATTGAAAAGCCTTCAGAGTCTATAAGTAACTTAGCACTCACAGGTCTTTATTATATTAAAGATGTAAAAGAACTCTTCTCATCTATAGATTATATAATCTCTAATTCTATAAAAACTAAAAATGAATTTCAAATTACAGACGCACTTGAGCATATGATTACTAAAAAAAATATAGACTTTACAACTTTCACATTAGATGCTTGGTATGATTGTGGTGAAAAAAAAGAAATGCTTAAAACAAATCAGGATATTATAGAGCATAATATATTAACAAAATCATTAAACTATACTGTCATAATACCTCCTGTATTTATTGACGAGTCAGTTATAATAGAAAAAAGTGTAATAGGCCCTTATGTACATATTGGAAAAAACTCAAATATAAAGTCGAGTATAATAAGTAACTCAATTCTTTTTGATAACACAAATATAGAAAATGCTTTATTTGATAACTCTATTATTTCAGAAAATGTATCTTATAAAGGAAATATTGACTCAGTAGATTTAGGAAATATTGACTCAGTAGATTTAGGAAATAATTCCTAAGTAAAATGTGTTTCAGAAATAAAAAGTATAAAAAAAGCAATAAGCATCATAAAAATAAAAAAAATCATATTTAATAAAAATAATGAACTTGGATAATTTGTATGTATTAAAACACTCTTTATTCGTATAGGGATTACTATACTAATATAAACTATAAATAACGTAAACGCTTCAATTATACCCTCTATATTTATAGCAAGTGACATAAGCATGTAAAAAAGAACTATGGATAAAGCTTCAACTAAGCATGCAATTTCAGTATATATAAATCGTAGAGTAACACTTTCCCAGTTTTTCACTCCATACAAAACGCTTCTTATTTTATAAAATTCAGCAATGGGCTTTATGCTTTCTACAGATTTTCTCATAATAAATAATGAAACATAAAGTATAGAAGACAATATTATATATTTTTTTAATACAACTACAAGCATTTTAGAGAACCTCCCTAAAAGTTATATAAATACCAATCATCACATTTTTTGCAAAACTCTAATTTACTAAAAGTATTATCTTTATAATAATCTGAACCTTTATCCCAAATAGATGATAGCTCATTTTCTAAAATATTCCCAAGTATTATTTCTTTTTTATTATCATATTTACATATAGGCACAACACCAAACATATCTATATATAAATCACGAGCCAAGTGATGACAGCCGACACTCACAAGTGGCTTCATATCGCCTACTTTATTATTTTCTATTGTATCCCTAAATGATGAATATTTTTGCATTATTATAGGTACTTTATATTTATCAAAGTAAGCATAATAATCTTTAAGAGTATCAAAATTATATTTTTGCTTAACTATTTGCATATATGTATTTTTTGTGCCACGGAGCAAATAATAATCAATATTAGAAAGTATGACGGACAAATTATCATCTTGATAAATATTATTATAACTAACCGAATCCACTGCATCTAAATGTATTAAAACAAAAAAATTAGAAAAGCGTTTTTGAATATCTAATAATTTTTTAGCCGTATCTTCATTTAAGCATAGCCCATTAGTTTCAAGATAAATATTTGATTTTTTATATTCTAAAGCAAACTCAAGTATTTCAAATATATTTTCATTAAGTAATGGCTCATAAAAACCACCTATCGACAAATGAAAGTCATCTGAAAAATCAATTATATTTTTATATATTTTCTTAAATGTACTTAAATCCATAAACTCCAAAGTAGTAGCATTTTCCACTGCTCTAACTTTATATAAAGCATTTTGAATATTTGTGATATCAATTTCAATATATGAAGGCAAAGTTCTTCTGAGAGTTGGATTTTCTTTAATAGACTTCACAACGCTCTCATAATTTTTAAGCTCTATAAAATTATTTATAAGAATATTATTTCTTTTAGAGTTTGAAATAAACTCAAGCCGAAAATAACGCATATCATATTCTGATATTAATATTTCAATTTCAAAAAAGTTAGGATCAACAAATATTAAATTATGTATAATATCCCGATTAAAGCTTATATCTTTTTTATCTTTTGCCAAAGGAATAAGCCTTTCAAATGAAGCAACTCTTATGGCTACTGGCACAATACCTTTTGGATAATTCTCCCCATAAGTATAATAAGCCATATTATTCTTGTGAAGATTTACCAACTTGACAGTTTCCCGAACATCAAGCATGGGGCTATCAGTTGTAATATATAAAATATTGTCAAAGCCTTCTGAAACAGTATATAAATAATTTAAATATGAATGAGCATCAGTATAATCTTCTGAGTCTATAACAATAACTTTAAGTTCAAGTTTATCTGATAATACTTTAATTTTATTATTTATAATATCTAAAAAAGTATCTTTATAACTATTTTGAAATGTGTTGTCAACTAATATTAAAAAATCCATTTAACTAGTATATAAAACCATATACAAAATGTCA
>CAMRCO010000074.1 GCA_947040945.1 uncultured Spirochaetia bacterium | reverse complement strand
AATGAAAAATATTATTGAAGTAGTTACAACCCAAGTTAAAAATGGGGTTTCTGAAGCTCAACTTTTAGAACTATCCCACGCTTTTGGCAAGGCATTAAAACGTGAGGCAGACGGATTTATAAAACGTTCATTCACAAAACATTGTACACAAGATAAATGGGTGGAGTTGATTTGGTGGAACTCTATGGAATCTGCACAGGCAGCATTAGAAACGATGCCTCCAACAATTGAATTTCAGCAGTTTAGCTCAATATTGGAAGAAGAAGGATCGGAAATATTCTATTTAGAAGAAAAACAATAAAGAGATTGCTGAGAGTATGGAAAGTGTTGTGAAGAGACTTTTGAAATAAGGCTTATCTGTAGATGAGACGGCAGAACGAACAATGTTTCCTGTTGAATTTGTTAAGCAATTTTTGTAATAAAACTATCTAAAATAAGGAATAAAAAATGAAAAATATATACATAGTAGATAGTTGTGAGACAAATAATTTTGAAGACAGTAAATTAGTCGAAAAAATCTCAAAAGTATGGAGTAATATGTCTAGTTATTCTGGCATAAAATATGGTGTATATCATAATTATAGTAATAATTACAAAGGTGATTATACATTATCTGTGGGAATAGAGGAAAATATTAATAACGCTGAAATAATAGAAATACCAAACTTAGAATATAAAATATTTGAAGTAGATATGTCAAAAAATATAGAGAATGCTATTTTTGAGACTTGGAAACATATTTGGGATTTAGAAGATAAAAAATTATTAAAACGAAATTATATTATAGATTTTGAAAAATACCATATAGATGGGAAAGTTGAAATTTATATAGGTATAGAAAAATAATATTTAATATATAAGGTTTGAAAGGATATATAAATGAATATTGATATTATACGTTCAGTTTCAGTAACTTTTTTTGAATGTAAAAGAGAGTCTCCTCCATGTTTAAATAATGGAAATTATCGACCACATTTAGTAGTAGATGGTGATGATGAATATTTAGGGGTTAGTTTTATTGATGGGGCAGAATGTCATTTTGATGAAGCAGTTTCTGCAAGTGTATTACCAATGTATGATGGCGTTGATTACTCTAAATTGCAAGTTTCTAAAAAATTCTTTGTGATGGAGGGAGCTAATATTGTTGGAGAAGGAATTGTAATAGAGAGAGTAAGTGACACATAGATAGCGATTAAAAAATATGATAGTAATATTGCATTTATCTATATTTTACTATTTAAACTATATTGACTATTGACTCTAATTGTTATATAATACAAACTATATTTTATTAATTTAAGGAGCAGTTATTATGATAGATTTAAGTAAAGACGAATTTGATGCAGCGGTTATTGAGTCTAAAGAATTATGTTTAGTTGATTATTATGGGGATGCTTGTGAGCCTTGTAAAGCACTTATGCCTCATGTTGAAGCGATGTCTAAAGAGTTTGAAGGTAAAATTAAATTTTATAAGTTCAACACTTCTCAAGCAAGAAGACTTGCTATTCGTGAGAGAATTCTAGGGCTTCCTACACTTGCAATATATAAAGATGGAGCTAAAGTAGAAGAGGTTACTAAAGATGACGCTACAGTAGAGAAAATTAAGGCTATGGTTGAAAAATATATATAGTAAAAAATATAAATGGCTTAGCGGTAATATTTCAAAAGTATTGCCGCTTTGTTTTTTTAACAACATAAAAAAAACTATTTTAATAATTTCACTTATTATTTTGCAAGTCCTAATATGCTCATATTCAAAAAATGATGTGAAATTAACTTATGATAAGTATACAGAAAAATTATTTGTTAAAAATATTAAAACTAGCAGAGAAAATAATCCTTTATATAGAGAGTTTAGGGGAGTTTGGCTTTCAACAGTAGGAAACATTGACTGGCCTATATCTAAAGGTAGTGAAGATGAGCAAAAAAAAGCAATAATTAATCACTTAAATACTATTCAAAGCAATAATTTAAATGCTGTGTTTATTCAAGTTAAACCAGACGCAGGCACAATATACCCTTCAAAGATAAACCCTACCACAAGATATTTTTACGGTTATAATTCTACAAATGAATTAGACGAATATCCATTTCAAACCGATATGCTTGAGTTTATGATAGATGAGTCTCACAAACGTGGAATTGAGGTTCATGCTTGGCTTAACCCCTACAGAATATCTTTAACTTATGATGAAAATAAAACATTAAAAGAGCAATTTGCCTCTAAAAATTTTATACATACTTATGTGGCTAATGGACTTACTCCAATACACTGGGCTGATGGACGGCTATATTTAGACCCAGGTGAACCACTCGCTACAGAATATGTTATTGATAATGTAAAAGAAATACTTATAAATTATGATGTTGATGGCATTCATTTTGATGATTATTTTTATCAAAATCCTGCCAAAGGTAAAACATATAAAGATTGGCCTGACAATGAAAGTGCAAAAAAATATGCTAAAGAGAATGGTTTTGACCCAAATAATAAAGGTAGAGATGATTATGGGAATGATGGGCTTTATGCTTGGAGACGGTATAATATTAATAATCTTGTGAGCCGAATGTATGATGAGATTAAAAAAATAAAACCCTATGTTAAATGGACAATATCACCTGCGGGCATTTGGCGAAACAAAACTGAACTTAAAGATATACCTGCCTCTCCTCATGGCAGTGACACAATGGGAGGAGTACCGAACTTTGACACGCTTCATGCTGATGTTCTACTTTGGCTACTTAATGGTAAAAAAAATAGTACACTTAAGAAAGCTACAGCAAAAGACGGTATTGGTAAAATGTATGTCGATGCGATTATTCCGCAAGTATATTGGAATAAAGAAAATGAAAAAGCACCATTCGATGATATTGTGGATTGGTGGGTAGGTGAAACTAAAAGTGCTAATAAAAAATATTTAGCTGATTTATATATAGGGCATGCACTTTACAGAGCAGGAAGTGGGGACAAAGATTCTCTTTGGCATGAAAATTATGCTTTGTCAGAGCAAATAGTTTATTTAAGAAAAAATGGTAATAACAAAATAAAAGGCTCTTCATTTTTTACACTTCATAATATGTATTCTAATGATGTAGATACAAAAGATTATGGGGCATTAGCTATGCGGAATGTATTAGAAACGACATATATATTTCCGTCTATTATTCCAAAAATGAATACAATGCGTGAACTTGAACAAGACATGCTTAGAGTAGAAAATATCGAGTTTCAGAAAAATAATGACAATATAAAAATTATGTTTTCTGATCCAAATCCATTTACAAGAGATAAGTATGGGCATGCTAAAGTAGGAAGCACAACATATTATGCTATATACCGAAAAGTTAAAGGCGACTATGGGCTTAGAATTGTTGCTAAAGTTATGCGAGATGAGTTTTATAGAAATGCGGAAAGTTCATACATTGACTATAATGTTTTAGCAGGTGGCGAGTATTCTTATTTTGTAACAGCATTAGACCGCCTACATAATGAAAGTGAAGCGACTTCTATAGAGTCAATTGTTTTTTAGTTATAGGAATTAAGATGCATATAATTAAAAAAACTTGCAATTTTTATAGTAGTATAGTATACTTGTAGGATACTTGAATAGAAAGAGGGCCTGTAGCTCAGATGGCTAGAGCGTTCGACTGATAATCGAAAGGTCGGAGGTTCAATTCCTCCTAGGCCCATTTTGGGGGTTTAGCTCAGTTTGGGAGAGCGGCTGCCTTGCACGCAGTAGGTCGTGGGTTCGATCCCCATAACCTCCACAAAGATTTAAAAGGATGGTAGATTTAATTATTTACTATCCTTTTTTTTTATTTCTAGTGTTTTTAATATAACAGAAATAAAAAGTTTATTATTTGGAAATATTACTTTTATGTGTTTTTAATACTAAGGATGAGAGGCTTAAATGGATTTTATTAATCGTTTGGGAAGTATTTCTTATAAAGGTAAAATAGCCTTAGTATGTGCTCATGACTTAGATGTACTTGGATCTGTAAGTATAGCAAAAAGTAAAAACTTGGCTAATTTTGTGTTGATAGGTCTTAAAGACAAAATTGTTACTATAGCAAAAGAAAATAATTTAGACATTGAAGGAATTGAGATAATAGATGAAAGTAGCATGGAAGAATGTGCTAAAATTGGTGTCTCGCTTGTCAAAGAAAATAAATGCAATTCAATTATGAAAGGACTGCTTGAGACATCTATTATTCTTAAAGCGGTACTTAATAAAGATTATGGCCTACGTAGAGGAAGACTTCTTTCTCATGTAGGTTTTTTTATATTAAAAGACGGAAGAGAGTATATTATAACTGATGCTGCTGTTAATATTGCCCCTGATAAAGATGCTAAAAAGAATATTATAGAAAATGCAGTTGAAGTTGCTATGTCTTTAGGATATGAAAAACCTAATGTTGCTTGTTTATGTGCGAAAGAGGTTGTTGACCCGAAAATGATAGCAACTCTTGATGCTGAGTATTTAAGAGATTTATGCTTGAACGGAGATATTAAAAACTGTAATGTATCAGGGCCTTTAGCACTTGATAATGCTGTGTCAAAGGAATCGGCAATTCATAAAAATATTAATGACCCTGTTGCAGGATATGCGAATATACTTTTAGCTCCTGATATAGAGGCTGGAAATATTTTGTATAAATCAATCACATTTATGGGAGAATCTAGTAGTGGGGCGCTTATTATAGGGGCAAGTTGCCCAATAGTGCTTACTTCTCGTAGTGATAGTATGGATACAAAACTTAATTCTATAGCTTTAGCCTCGAAAGTGGCTTCAGTTACAAAATAGTTTAAGTATTAAATAGATTTTTATTATAATTTTAGGAGGCTTTTTTTATGAAAATTTTTGATTATATGGAAAAATATGCGTATGAGCATTTGATATTCTTTCATGACGCCACAACAGGGCTTAAAGGAATTACATGTATACATTCTACAAAACTAGGTCCATCACTTGGTGGAACACGTCTTTGGAATTATAAAAATGAAGACGAGGCAATTGAAGACGTTTTAAGGCTTGCTAAAGGTATGACATTAAAATCAGCGGCTGCTGGTCTTGACCTCGGTGGTGGAAAAACTGTTTTAATAGGTGATCCTTCAGAAGTTAAGTCTGAGGCTTATTTCAGAGCTTTTGGTCGTTTTGTTGAAACACTTAATGGAAGATATATTACAGCTGAAGATGTTAACACAAGCACAGCAGATATGGCTCATGTTGCAAAAGAAACAAGTCATGTAAAAGGACTTAGAGATAAATCAGGCGATCCTTCACCTATGACAGCTTATGGAGTATATCAGGCAATACGTGCAAGTGCTTTTAAAGCGTTTGGAAACAATTCTCTTAAAGACAAGCGTATTTCTGTTCAAGGTCTTGGACAGGTTGGAACATTTTTAACTGAATTCCTACACAAAGAGGGTGCTAAACTTATTGTTAGTGATATTAATCAATCTAGAGTTGACAATATAGTTAGTAAATATGGCGCTACAGCAGTTGCTATTGATACTATATATGACCAAGATGTTGATATTTTTGCTCCTTGTGGGCTTGGTGCTGTTATAAATGACGACACTATTAATAGACTTAAGTGTAAAGTTGTGGCAGGAGCTGCTAACAATGTTCTTAAAGAAGATGTTCATGGGGAAATGTTAAAACAGAAGGGTATTGTTTATGCTCCTGATTATGTTGCTAATGCTGGTGGAGTAATAAATATTACATTTGAAAATGAAAATTCATACGATAAAGAAGCTGCTCTTAAAGCAACAGATGAGATATATGACAGAATTCTTAGAATATTTGAGGTAGCTGATAAAGAAAATATCACTACACATAAAGCGGCTGAGAAAATGGCTCTTGATAGAATAGAAAAAATATCTAAAATTCATTCTATTTATATTAAACCTGACTTTGAGTAAAATAATAATAAATTAATAATACTGAAAACTCTGTTTAGGCAGGGTTTTCTAGTAAATAGACTGGAGATTTTATAATGAAAATTTTGGCGATTAATCCCGGTTCCACTTCGACAAAAATATCTGTGTATGATGACGAGAATAAAGTATTTGAGACTACTATAAGGCATATTGCGGATGATCTAAAAAAGTTTAACTCTATACAAGAACAATATGAGTGGAGAAGAAATATTATTGTAGAGACAATAGAAAAAAATAATATATCTATAGATTCACTTAGTGCAGTGGTTGGTCGGGGTGGACTTATAAGACCTGTTTCAAGTGGTACATACAAAGTAAATGATAAAATGATTGCCGACTTAAAGTCAAGTAAATTTGGAGAGCATGCTTCAAACTTAGGAGCGATTATAGCTAAATCAATAGCTGACAGTGTTAATATAGGTTCCTTTATAGTTGACCCTGTTGTAGTTGATGAACTTCTACCTGTTGCACGTGTGTCTGGTTTAAAAGGAGTAGAAAGACGAAGTTTATTTCACGCTTTAAATCAAAAGGCAGTAGCAGAACTTTTAGCTAATGAGTTAAAAGTAGAGTATGAAAAATCTTCTTTTATTATAGTGCATATGGGTGGAGGCACATCAATTGCTGCTCACAAAAATGGTAAAGTTATAGATGTTACAAATGGTTTAGATGGAGAAGGCCCGTTTACTCCTGAACGTACTGGAGCTCTTCCTGTTAGTAACATAATTAAAATGTGTTTTTCAGGTGAATATACTCAAAATGAAATGTTTAAGAAGTTGTCAGGGCTTGGTGGTGTTGTGTCGTACTTGGGGACTAATAATCTTATGGAAGTTCAAACTAAAGCACTTAATGGAGACGAAAATTCTAGTTTAATTATTGAGGCTATGTGTTATCAAGTGGCTAAAGATATTGGAGCTATGGCTACTGTACTTAATGGTAAAGTAGATGCTATTGCTTTAACAGGTGGTATTGCCAATGGTAAAGAAATGATGCAAATGATAAAAGAAAAAATAAGCTTTATAGCGAATGTGTATATATATAAAGGGGAAGAGGAGATGCTTGCCCTTACAAAAGGGTGCTTAAGAGCATTAAATAATTCAGATTCAGTTAAAGAGTATTAGTGTGATTTTATATTAAAATGATGTATAATATGATATAAATTATTATGCTTAGTAAAATAAAAAAACATCATTCTAAAATAAAAAAAAATCTTTCTGACAGATTTGGTATTCCGTATATAATAATAATTTTTGTTTCTTTTGTATCAGTTTTGATTTTTTCATTGTGGGCTACGTTCTTTCTATATGAGCCACAACCTAAAAATGCTGATGACTTTAATCATCCTTTTTATATATTTATGGTTATATTTTTTCCTGCTATAAGTATTATAGGAACATTTGTAACAACAACTAAGTTTATAATAGATGCTATATTAAAAAAACAAGGTGCAAGACTTAGATTAACTATTGTATTAATAATTATAGCACTTACCGCAATTCCAAGTATTTTTATAACTTATGTATCAGTAAATATTATACAGTCAAATTTAGAGGTTACACTTCATGATAGTACAGAGAATTCTCTTTTTACATTGATAGGGTATTCTCAAGATAAAATAGAAGATAAAAAAGAAGATATGGAACGTACTTTGTTATCTATTAGTAAAAGGTATTTAAATCAATTAGTATTGTCTGACAAAATGCTCGAAAATGATACTTATTTTACAAATATTATAATAGTTTCAAATATATATATTTCAAATACTTATGAAAGAAAAGTAAGTAATGCTATGAGTACTAATGACAGAAAAATAAGTAATGCTATGAGTACTAATGACAGAAAAATAAGTAATGCTATGAATACTAATGACAGAAAAATAAGTAATGCTATGAATACTAATGACAGAAAAATAAGTAATGCTATGAATACTAATACTATAATAGCATCAAAAGGAATAGACGCTACAATTGATGTTAGAAGGCATTTTATTACTACAAATACTGTTTTTGTGAATAGTGAGTATAGTAATGTATTTTATATTACGGCTATTATACCTATTATTCCTTATAAAGAAAAAATTGATTCAGTATCATATTATGGTATATGGACTGAAGCTATGCCTCGCAACTTTATAGAAGAAAGAAATGATGTGTTGGAAGCTATTAGACTTTATAAATCTATAGATATTTTCACTAATGAATATTCGACTATACTTGTGGTTATGTATATATTTATGCTTGGTATTTCACTTTTTTTTGCTATTATATTTGCGATTATGCTTTCGAGTCTTATCACAAATCCTATTGGTATAATAATTAATGCCTCAGACACAATAACGTCAGGTAACTATGATGTAAACCTTAAAATAAGAGGTATGAGTGATATGCGTACTTTAATACATCAGTTCAACATTATGGCAAGATCATTAAAACATAATAAAACACTTGAAAATAAAAGAGCAAGGCTTGAAACATGGCGTGAAGTTTCTTTAACTGTTGCACATGAAATAAAAAATCCTTTAACTCCTATTGTTATGAACTCTGAATTAATAGAGAAAAAAGTAAAGGCGAGCATGAGTGAGAATGAGGTTCAAAACATAAAGTCATATTCTAATATTATAAAAAAGAATGCTAATATAATTCTTAATCTTGTAAGGAGTTTTTCTGAGTATTCATTTAATTCAAATATGTCAGAGAATCAATTATCTATTAATGATGTGGTGAAAGAGGCAGTTGCTTACTTCTCTAATTATGAAAAAATAGAACTTAATGCCACACTTACAAAACATGATTATATGATAAAAATGGATAGAGATAGGCTTTTAATGTCTATTACAAATGTTATTAAAAATTCTATGGAAGCTATAGAGTCTAAAAGTTTTGGATATATATATGTAAGTACATACAATGAATATATAGACAAGAAAGAATATTTTATTATTACTGTAACAGACACAGGTATTGGAATGTCTGAATATGACATGAATAAAATATTTGAACCATACTACACATCAAAAGCAAAAGGTACAGGACTGGGGCTTCCTTTGGTTGAGAGAATTATATCTGAACATAATGGGAGCATAACAGTAGAGTCTAGTGAAGGGGACGGGGCTACATTTTTTATACTTTTTGCTCGTAATAACTAAATATTAAGTTTATCCTTAACTAAAGTAGTAAACTCAAGCATTGTGAAAGGATATTTTACGCATATAATATCCATTTTTGAAGCTTCAGATATTCTTAAAGCATCATTATTATTTTCGTATACAAATATAATATGTGGGGCATTTGCTTGTCTATTTTTAAGTTCTGTAACAAACTCAATTGGGTGTAACCAATTTACTTGCATATTAAAAATAAGCAAGGTAGGGCTTGTTTTATATATTTTATCCATTAGTTCATAGCAATTTTCAGCTGTAATAACATTGTGAGACACCGTGTTAAGCATGCCTCTAAGTTTGTTAGATAAACTATTAGAATCATCTACTATAATTATTGTTCTATTATCCATAATAAAAAACCAAGTGCCGAGAGAGGGAATCGAACCCTCACTAAGTTACCTCAACCAGATTTTGAGTCTGGCGCGTCTACCAATTCCGCCATCTCGGCATATCTTTTATACTATACTTTATTTAAATAAAAATCAATAAGCTTATACTTCTTCTATGGGGCATCAATATTCTTTTATGTCTATTAATTAGTTTTGTGGTGCTTTTTTTATTTGTAATATATTATGTGTACTTGTATTAGTTATGGAGTAAAAAATTATGACACATATTAATAAATATTATAATGAGATAGAAAAGCAAACAAAACTCGGTGCTGTTAATGAACAAAACTTGCGTCCTCATTTTTATGACTTGCTTCATCATTACACAGATAATATTGGACTCACTTTACAATATGAAATTAGAGAGCGTGCAAATGATGCGGACATTTTACCTGATGGGCGAATGCTTAGAGAGGATTTTGTTGTTGGGCATATAGAAAACAAAGACTCTAAAGACAATATTTATAAAGAGATAGATTTTAAGCTTAATAAAAAAGAATATCCACGCAAGAATATTTTATTTGAAAACACAAAACGTGTTATACTTTATCAAGCAGGTAAAAAAGTAGATGACATTGACATTAATAATGAAGAGGATTTAAACTCAATTTTACTTAAATTTGTAGAGTACCAAACTGAAGAGCAATTACAGTTTATTGAGGCACTCGATAAGTTAAAAGAAATTATACCAAACTTAGCTGATGATTTGCGAAAACATTTTTCAGCTGAAGAAAAAATAAACAAAGCATTCAGTCATAAAGTAATAGACTTTTTAGATGTTTGTCAAAAATCTATTAATCAAAATATTGTAAAAAATGATGTCTTTGAAATTATTATTCAGCATATTCTTACAGTTGATGTTTTTATTATTTTCTTTAATGATGCTGACTTTCATAAAGAGAACACCATAGCCAAAACAGTTGAAGAATTAATGAATACGCTTGGCTCAAAAAAGAGAGAAGTAAAAGCTGAAATTGAAAGCTATATTACAGTAGTTAAACAATATATTTACACTATGGATAAAGAGGACAAAAAAGATGTACTTAAAGTGTTTTACGAAAACTTTTATAAAGCACTTAATGGAAAAAAAGCAGACGTTCAAGGTGTGGTCTACACTCCGCTTGCTATTGTTCGTTTTATGATTGAGGCAACCGACAGCCTACTTTATAAATATTTTAATAAAACATTTGCGAGCAAAAATGTAAAAGTTCTTGACCCGTGTTCAGGCACAGGAATTTTTATGTCGGAGTTAATTGAACATATACCCGTTAAAGACTTAGCATATAAATATGAAAACGAATTATTTGTTAATGAAATTGATATACTGCCATATTATATTGCCAACTTAAATATTGAACATAGCTATACCGAAAAAATGAATGAGTATAAAAGCTTTCCTAACATTTGTTTACTCGACACTTTAGAGTTTCAAAAAGACGGCGAGGGTCAACTTTTTGGCATGGCAAGTTTTAGTGGCGAGAACCTTGAGCGTGCCATAAAACAATATGGCGAGGACATTTCAGTTGTTATTGGCAACCCGCCTTATAATGCCAATCAGCAAAGCGAGAACGACAATAATAAAAACAAAGTGTATTCGTATGTCGACAACCTTATTAAAGGCAGTTATGTTTTTAGAAGTAATGCACAAGCTCTACAAAAAGCTTATGATATGTATAAACGCTTCATACGTTGGGCAAGTGACCGCATTAAAGATAATGGAATGATTTCATTCATCACGAACAATTCTTATCTTGACGCAAAGCAAGATGACGGCTTTAGAAAATGCGTGCAAGAAGAGTTTGACTATATTTTTATAATCGACCTTAAGGGCAATGCACGAAAAAATGACAAAAAAGAAGGGCAAAGCGTTTTTAATATTATGGTGGGTACTGCTATAATGTTTTTAATTAAAGACGCAAATGTAAAAGAAAAAAAAGCAGAAATTTATTATTACTCAATGCCCGACTTTGCCAAACGAGATGAAAAATTATTTAAGCTTACAAGCATGACAGGGAAGTTTAAGCAAATAGAATTTGACCGTATTATCCCCACCGAGAAAGGGCAATGGCTTGGGCAAACTGATAATGATTTTGAAACTCACCCTGCTTTAATTTCTAAAGAACAAAAAAATGC
>CAMRCO010000073.1 GCA_947040945.1 uncultured Spirochaetia bacterium | reverse complement strand
AACTAATATTAAAAAATCCATTTAACTAGTATATAAAACCATATACAAAATGTCAATAAAATACTATAGTGCTGGCGATATTATTCTAAACAGAGAGTTTCTTAGGCGTACAAAAATAGACCTTTTTTTATATTTATCTATGGAAATTTTTTCAGACTCAAGAACATCATTATAAAAAATATTCCTAAATACTTCAGCAACTGACCTCTCATAAATAATAGTATTAACCTCATAATGAAGTAAAAAACTTCTTATATCCATATTACAAGTTCCAGACGAAACTATGTCTCCATCAATTATTAAAACTTTGCTATGTAGAAATCCTTTTTTATAAAGATATATTTCGACTCCCGCTTGAAGAAGTGTATCAAAATAAGTTTGTGCCACCCACCAAGGTATGCGTTTGTCAGGCCTCCCTGTAATCATAAGTTTTATTTTTACTCCTGATAAAGCAGCATTCTCAAGTGCTGATATAATACTCATGTCAGGCACAAAATATGGACTTTGAATAAGCACCTCTTTTTCTGCCTCTGCTATCATTTTAGCATATACTCTATGTATGCTATCCCATTTAGAATCAGGACCTGAAGTAATAATTTGCATAGCTATATCATCTAAACTTTCACTTAAATCTAATTCCTTAAAAAGTGGCTCCCTCCCTAAAGTAATTTCTTTATTTGTTGAAAAATAAAGTATATCACTGCCCCCCGCATTATACCAATCGCATGCGAATACATTTTGAAGTAAACTTACAGATTCACCACATATTCTCATGTGAACATCTTTCCATTTATCAAAACTCTTGCCTCCATCAATATATTCCTGTCCAATATTCATTCCACCAGTGTAACCTATGCAACCATCTATAACCACTATTTTTCTATGATTTCTATAATTTACAAGTCTCGTCATAAAAATAGAAAAAGGATCATTAAAGTAAAGAAACTTAATCCCCGCTTCCCTAAGCTCTTTTTTATAGCGAGGGCTTATTCTCTTCATAGAACCAAGTCCATCAAATATAAGCCTTACCGAAACATTTTCTTTACGCTTTTTTATAAGAACATCTTTTATTCTACACCCAAGTTTATCACTTTTCCATATAAAATATTCCATGTGTATACTTTCTTTGGCATTCTCTAAATCCTCTATCATTTTGTCAAAAAGATCTTCCCCATTATCATAAACATCAACCGAGTTTTTATCTGTAATAAAAGCATACCCTGCATTTAATGCTAAACTAGATATTTTTTTACTTTTATTATTTTGACAAATAGCTATTTTTGAAATAATTTCAGTTTGATCTTTTATTTTCGATGAAAAATGCATCTTTATTATATTTTCAGGTAACGCTACAAAAAGACTCTTTTTTGACTTTCTCCAGTTTATACCAAAAAATAAATAAAGAACTAAACCACCAAATGGAAAAGAAAATAAAAGAAACATCCAAGCAAGAAAACTAGTAGATGCTCTGTTTTCAAGTAACATCTTTATACAAACACTAAAAACTAATAATGTATGTGTTAATGATATAATGAGAAAAATTAAACTTATGTCCATTTTTACTCTTTAAACTCCTTTGATTTTAATATATTATACATTTCTAACTTAAAAAAATAAACACTAGATAATTTGCTTAATTATTTAAGTTAGCATATACTAACTTGTATAAGGATTTACATGGATAACAATACAGAAAAATATAATGATGATGATCTACTTTCTACAATAGATGTTTCTAAAATACTTAATGTATCAAGAACTACCATAAACTACTGGGTGAGGCATTACTTATTGCCTTGTGAAAAAACACCCGGTGGCAGATATAAAATAAGATATATCGACTTAAAAAAGTTTTTGGCACTTCATAATAAAAGTAATAGATCAAAATTAAAAAGACAAATTTCTAAATATAAAATAGCAATAATTGAGCCTAATGCCGAAACAAAAAATAATTATACCTCATGGCTTTCTAATGATTATGATGTACGTGGCATTAATAATATAGAAAATCCTATGAAAGAGCTTTCTAATTTTTTGCCAGATATTATTATTATAGAGACAGACTTAAAAAGCAGTAAAATAAATGGGCTTAATATTTTAGCTTTAATAAATGAAAACCTTGATCTAAAAACCAAATTAGTATTTTTTATATCAAACAAATATGATGAAGATGATGTTGTGAAAGCACTTGAAAATGGAGCTTGTGAATATATTAGAAAACCTGTTGGGCAAACAGAGCTTAAAGTAAGAATAAAAAGTATTTTAAGATATTTTATAGATATATAAAATTATTTAGGTCATATTAATAGGGTCAATATCAATTTCTACATAATTACCCTTCTGTGCCGCAAAGCTTGTTCTAAGTTCCGTAAAGAATTCTTTTAATAAACTTTGATTCTTAGTTTTAATTAAAATATTCCATCTATAATATTTTTTTAATTTACTCATTACACAAGGAGCAGTTCCAACTATTTCAATACTTTCACCTAAATGCATTGTATGAACTTCAAGTATATCAAGTATTTTATATGTGTCAGATTCAACTATTTTCTCATCAATTCCTCTAACAACTATACGAACAAGGCGACTAAATGGAGGATATAAATTTTCACGCCTCTTTATTATTTCCTCATCATAAAATGCCTTATAATCATGATTTTTAGCATACTCTAATGCATAATGAGTGGGTGAATATGTTTGAATATATACTGCCCCTTTTTTATCCCCTCGACCGCTTCTTCCTGCAACTTGAGTAAGTAGGCTAAATGTACGTTCAGCACTTCTAAAATCTGGTATATGTAAAGCTGTGTCTGCGAGTAACACTCCAACTAATGTTACATTTGGAAAATCAAGCCCCTTAGCTATCATTTGCGTGCCTATTAAAATATCTATTTTCTGATTCTTAAAGTCATCAAAAATAGTTTCATAAGAGCCAACAGCCTTAACGCTTTCTTGGTCAACACGATAAATATTAGCATTTGGAAAAATTAGCTTTAAGTTTTCCTCTACCCGCTCTGTTCCAACACCAAGTTTTTTTAATACCCCAATATTACATTCGTCACATTTCTCGTCAGTATGCTGAGTGTAACCACAGTAATGACACATAACTATATCACGGCTTTTATGATATGTGAGGCTTACAGAACAATGAGGACACTCAAGAACCCTATTACAATGACTACAGCTCACGTAATTAGAATAACCTTTACGATTTAATAATAAAATAACCTGCTCTTTTTTGTCAAGTGTAGAATTAATAGCAAGAACCAAGTCTTCACTCATCATCGAGAATATATTTGAGCGTTTAGCTGTTTTCATGTCTATTATATTAACATCAGGCATATTAATATTGCTTGCCCTTTTATTTAGACTAAGTAATTTTATTTTAGTATTATTTTTAGCATGAAAATATGTTTCAACTGAAGGTGTCGCACTTCCAAGTATTAAAGTAGCCGACTCTCGCTCTGCTCTATAAAAAGCAATTTGCCTCGCATTATATCTTGGAGTTTCTGATGATTTATAGCTTGTCTCATGTTCTTCATCAACGACAATAATACCTAAATTTGGTGTGGGTGAAAAAATAGCACTTCTAGCACCAACTATAATCTGTATTTCTCCTTTTCTAATCATTTGCCAATATCTATATTTTTGATTTGGCGAAAGTTTACTATGAAGCACTGCAACACGTCCTTCAAACCTTTCAGCAAAACGCTTTATCGTTTGAGGAGTTAAAGATATTTCAGGAAGTATTACTATGGCTTCTTTACCAATGCTAATTACATGCTTAATAGCCCTCATATAAACTTCAGTTTTACCGCTACCTGTAACGCCATGTATTAAAAATGTATTACTTTCTTTTTTATCTATGCCACTGATTATTTTATTTAAAGCGTCCTCTTGTTCATCATTAAGTGTAAAATAAGGTTGTTGCTTTATTTTTATTGGATTTACTTTTTTATCTTTTTTAGAAGGATTACCTGCTGGAAGTGAGGCAAACAAAGCTTCCCCAAATGACGTGTGATAATATTCACTAATCCAAGAGGCTAGCTTAAACTCATACTCCCCACATATAGGTTCTAAATCAATTCTTTTTTGAATAAGGAGTGGAGTATAATTACCATTAAGTGTATCAGTTTCAGTAACAACAACACCTTTAACACCCCTGCCTCTTATTGGTGCGATTACTCTACACCCAACAAGCGAGTCAGTTATTTCGTCTGGTTTTTTATATGTTAATGTTTTATTTAATGGGATATTAAAAACGATTTCGACATACATTACATTCTTTCACGACGCTTTTTTTCTTCATACTTAGCCATACATTTAATACATCTTAAAGTATATGGAATAGCGAGAAGTCTTTCATCTGAAATATCTTCTTTACAGTCTAGACATTTACCATACATACCTTCTTCTATTCTTTTAAGTGCTGAATTAAGTATTTCTAGCTTGTCTTTTTCTTTTTGTGAAAAACCTATAAGAAGTTGTTTTTCATAAGCTTGAAAAGCAACATCAGCGGCGTCCCCATGAGCTTCTTCTTTAAGAGAATTGTATATTTCATTTCCAGTTAGAAGTTCATTAAGTGTTTTTTCTTTGTCTTCAAGAATAAGATCTTTATATTTTTTAAGCTTCTTAGCGTTCATTTTATTCCATCCTATTTAAATACTTTTTTTATTATAAGTACTAAAAAGGCCGTATACTTTAATATAAAGCATACGCCTTGAAGTTATATTTACAATAAATATCTATATTTTAACGTTTTGAGAACTGGAAGCGTTTTCTAGCCCCTGCTCTACCGTACTTCTTTCTTTCAACAATTCTAGGATCACGAGTAAGAAAGCCTTTTTGTTTAAGTGAGGCTCTATAACTTTCAGACTCAACTAAAAGTGCCTTAGAAACGCCATGCCTAATAGCATCAGCTTGAGCACTAATACCACCACCATGAACATTAACAAAAACATCATATTTACCAAAATTATTAGTAACCTTAAATGCCTCTTCTACAACAGTAGTAAGAGCCGCTCTGTTACAAAAGTATTCATTATAGTCACGTCCATTAACAAGAATTTTACCGCTACCTTGAGTTATACGAACTCTAGCATTTGCAGTTTTTCTCTTTCCTGTAAAAATAGTTAATTGCTTATTAGCCATAAATTATAGTCTCCAATTTATATAGTTACTTGAGTAGGCTTATGTGCCTTATGTGGATGCTCCGCACCTCTGTAAACTTTAAGTTTTCTTAAATGCTTTCTTCCTAAAGGATTATGTGAAAGCATACCCTTAACTGATATAGTCATCATTTTCTCTGGAGTTTTTTCTAATAAATCTCCGTAAGAAACCTCTTTAATTCCACCAGGATGACCTGTATGTCTATAATGCATTTTATCTGTCTTCTTATTACCTGTTAAAACAACCTTGTCAATATTGATAACAATAACATAGTCTCCATTATCAAGATTGTAAGCATAGTTAGGTTTATGTTTTCCTTTAAGAATATACGCAACCTTACTAGCAACACGTCCTAATGAAAGCCCTTCAGCATCAATAAGAAGCCATTTTTGCTTTATTTCCTTACTAGATAACACATGTGTGCTATTCATAGTTTTTAATAATTTCCTATTCATAAATTCACCTTAAATTAAACTTCTCATTACAAAAATAATTGAATTTCAATCATATCACATATGAAAAAAATGTCAATAAGATTATGCATTAACTATAAAGAAAATTTAATGCTATGTTAATAGAAATAATTAACGTATTTTTACAACTTAAATTGATGTAAACTTTATAGACAGTGAATTGGTGCAGTATCTAGTATTTTTTGAAGTAAAACTCTCCCCATAAAAAATATGCCCCAAATGCCCATCACAGTTAGCACATCTAATCTCGGTTCTATTATCATCTTTATTTTGAGTAAACTTTATAGAGTTAGGAAACGCATCGTCAAAACTAGGCCAGCCTGTGCCAGAATTAAACTTTGATTCTGATAAAAATAATTGAGCTCCACATTGCCTACATTCATAAACTCCATCATCTTTTTTATTTACATATTCTCCAGTAAAGGGAGCCTCAGTTCCACCCTCTAAAACAATATACTTTTCATCATCTGTAAGTTCATTATAATTATCATTTTTATCCATAATTAAAACTCCAATAATTTATTGTATTTATAATATACTAAATTACTAACTTATAAAATAGCATTATAATAGCCATAAAACATACATAGAATTTTTTACCTATTATTGCTATAAATTTAATTTAAACATAAAATGGCAACCATAAGGTATTTTATATGGAAAACTCAGAAAAACTCACTATTAATAAATATAAAGAAGGCTCATACCTTACAGTAAAAGATCGACCATCTAAAGGCATATTTTATATAATAAAAGAAGGTCAAGTTATGACTAGAAGTTCAACTCTTTTACAGCCTGACATAACACAAAAACCCGGCGACTTCATTAATGTCATACCAGCATTAACAAATCATGATTGTGAAGAATCTACATTAGCACTAACAGATGTTACTGTTATACCTGTAACAAGCGAAAAATTAAAAATATTAATAAAAAACAATACCTCAGTAGCACTCAATATGCTTAAAATTTTCACGCAAAAAATTAGACTATATAATTACTGTATGGAAACATTATCAAGCTCTGCCTCACCTCCTACAGACGAAGACAACTCGAGTTTGTTTCTTACAGGAGACTACTATTATAAAGACCTTAAACCAGCTCTTGCTAAATATGCTTTCACTAGATATTTGGAAATGGCACCTCATGGAGAATATGTAGAAAAAGCTAGAGAATTGCTTTCAACAATTGAATCAGTTGAAAATGCTTCTACTGTTACTGAAGAGAAACATATAACTTACAATGACTCTCAATTTATTTTTTGTGAAGGTGAAGATGGTAATGAACTATATTTTATAAAATCAGGTCATATAAAAATAACAAAAATATCAAATGAAAAAGAAACAATTTTTGCTGTTTTAGGAACTGGAGATGTTTTTGGAGAAATGGCTATTTTAGATAATAAAAGCAGAAGTGCTAATGCGGTTTCCATAGGCGAAACTGACCTTGTTGTTATAAATAAAAGCGCTTTTAAATATTTTATAGAAAATCAATTAGATATTATCATTAAACTTATATACACATTGGCAGACAGAGTATGGCTTACATCAAAAACAGCTGAAAGTTTTATAATGAAAGAACCTATGGCTAAAATGTATGAAACTTTAGTTACGATATTAAAAAAAGATCATATTAAATTTGATAACCACGAAACATATAAATTTAATTTTAGCCTAATAGACCTAGTACATATGTCTGGTGTAGATAAAAAAGATATAAATGAAACTATACTAAAAGTTAAAAAAGATAAAATTATAAGAGAAATATCAGGCAATATCCATATAAGTGACTTAGAAAAACTTAAATCTATGGCAGATTATTATAAAGCATTCGACACTATAAACAGAAGAAAGAAAAAACACAAAGAAGAACTTTTATCGGACTTTGAGATAGATTCAGACATGGATTTTGACTTTTAATACTTACTAAACAATATCCTTAGCCTTACCATGACAGTGTTTATATTTTTTACCACTACCGCATGGGCATGGATCATTTCTGCCAATTTTATCTCTCATTTTAACAGCCATTTGAGGCATCTTTTTTAGGGCTTCTCCGCCAAGTAAATTGCTAGATAATTTTTCTTCAACTCCCTCAGAGAATGCACTTTCAGTATTTATATTTTCATTAACCTGTATTCGCACTCGCATAATAAGATTAATAAGTTCAGAATATAAACTATCAATCATAGACGTAAACATTTTATACCCTTCAAGCTTATACTCTGTAAGTGGATTTTTTTCAGCATACCCACGAAGACCAATACCCTCACGTAATCCGTCCATAGCATATAAATGTTCTTTCCATTTGTTATCTATTATTGATAAGAATATATGTTTTTCAACATCCCTAAACACTTTCTCGCTAATTTCTTTTGATTTTTTATTGTAAGCTTCTATGAGTATATCACATATATTTTTCACACCTTCTTCATAGGAACGTGATATAGCTTCTTTTACTTTACTCTCATCCACAGTAATTAAGTAACTGTTAAGCCATGATACTATGTCAGATAAATCACCAAAACCTTTTTTACTGCCACCAGATATTTCTTCAATATGTAATTTTACAACATCTCCTATAATATCTTCTACCCTGCTCGATATATTTTCTGTATGCAAAACGTAATCACGTTCAGAATATATCGCAATACGTTGCTGATTCATAACGTCATCATACTCAAGTAAATGTTTTCTTATAGAGAAGTTTCTTCCCTCAACTTTACGCTGAGCCCCCTCAATTGAGTTATTAAGCCATTTATGACCAAGCTCACTATCCTCTTCCATACCCATAGTAATCATAGTTTTAGCAACTCTGTCGCCACCAAAAAGTCTCATAAGGTCATCTTCAAGTGATAAATAAAACACACTTAAACCGGGGTCGCCCTGACGTCCACTTCGACCTCTAAGCTGATTATCAATACGTCTTGATTCATGTCTTTCACTACCTATAACATGAAGACCACCCGCCTCAATAACACGCTGTTTATTTATTTTAGACTTTTCATTGATAGCAAGTATATTGTCTATTTTTTCTATAAGTTCAGAAAGATCATATTTGTTAGCAAGATTTTTAGCCATGTCTATTTTATCTGCTATAACAAGTCTTACAAAAGCTTCTTTATGTAAGTCTATAAGTTTAACTCTATTTTTAAGTTCTTCTTTTTTGTAAGGATCTCGCTCTTTAAACAGTTTATCTTTCATAACTGTAAGAACCTGATCAATTTCAGCCACCGACTTTACAACAGCATTACCACCCAAAACAATATCAGTTCCACGTCCAGCCATATTGGTAGCAAGTGTTACAGCACCTGGCTCTCCTGCCATACCAACAATAGTCGCTTCCCTCGAGTGATTTTTAGCATTAAGCATTTCATAATTAATTTTATGTTTCTTAAAAACTTTAGCAAGCTCTTCATTCATTTCAACTGAAACAGTTCCAACCAAAACAGGCTTACCACCATCTTGCAAACTTTTAATATATTTAGCAAGCTCTTCAAACTTTATTTTTTTATTTCTATATATTTTATCAGTGAGGTCAACTCGCTCTATTTGTTTGTTTGTAGGAATAACAGCAACGTCAAGTTTATATATCTTATAAAACTCTTCAGCTTCAGTTTCAGCCGTTCCAGTCATACCAGAAAGTTTTGGATACATTCTAAAAAAGTTCTGATAGGTAATAGTAGCATAAGTTTGTGATTCATTTTGTATATTAACACGCTCTTTAGCCTCTATTGCTTGATGAAGCCCATCACTGTATCTACGACCATCAAGTACTCGCCCTGTGAACTCATCAATAATTAAAACAATACCATCACGAACCATATAATCAACATCTCGTCTATAAACTTTATGAGACTTAAGAGCCTGATTAACATGATGAACTATATTACTGTTTGATGAACCATATAAGTTTTGAACATTAAGTAACTGCTCAACTTTGCCAACACCTTGCTCTGTAAGGTAAACATTTTTGTCTTTTTCAACTAAAACATAGTCCCCTGTACCCGCAATTTCTTTCATTCTCTCATCAGTTTGTGCTTCACTAAGCATGGGGATAATTTTATCTATGTCATAGTACATTTTAATATTTTTTTCAGCAGGACCCGATATAATTAAAGGCGTTCTCGCTTCATCAATTAAAATACTATCAACCTCATCAACTATAGCAAAATAATATTTACGTTGAACTTTATCATTTTCTCTTATAACCATATTATCACGTAAATAATCGAACCCAAATTCATTATTAGTTCCGTAAACAACATCACATCTATAAGCTGCTCTACGTTCAGGTGAATGTGATTTTGTATTGTCAAGTATACCAACAGTAATGCCAAGCATAGAATATATTGGAGTCATCCATTCAGCATCACGTTTTGCCAAGTAATCATTTACTGTAACAACATGAACACCTAAGCCTGTTAAAGCATTTAAGTAAACCGCAAGTGTTGCCACAAGTGTTTTACCTTCACCCGTTTTCATTTCAGCAATTCGCCCTTGATGAAGAACAGCACCACCCATCATCTGCACATCAAAATGCCTCATACCAGTGGTTCTAATACTAACCTCACGCACAACAGCAAAAGCTTCAGGAAGTAAATTATCAAGCACTTTTTGTAGTTTTTCTTTGTCTTCAGCTTTACTTAAGTCAAGGTCAGACACAGAACAGCCTAAGTCATTTTTAATTCTATTTCTAAACTCAACAGTTTTACCTGAAAGTTCATCATCATTCAAAGACTTAATTGAGTCTTCAAAACTAATAACTTTCGTAGGTATCGGTCTAAGCATCTTCTCATCGTTTTGAGCTTTAGAACCAAATATTGTCTTAAAAACTATGTCTATTATTGCCATAAAGTAAATGCTCCAAATTTATATTGAGGTAATATTATAAAATATAAAACTAATAAAGTAAATGATTATAAAGTCGCCCTAAAAATCATTACTGCTATATTCCTCATCTTCAGGCAGTAATAAATTAGTATCATCTATTTTTTGAGGTTTCACTTTAGTTTCTTTTTCTTCTTTAGTTTCTTTAGTTTTTGTTTCATCATCACTTTCTTTTGCGTCAGTAACAAGAGCTTTTTTTGATGAAGTAATATATTCATTAAGTAATTCTTTTATCCTATCAACTCCACCCATATTAAATGCTTCTCTAATTTGTATTTCAAGTTCATAACGCATTTTAGGGTCAGACAAAAGTAGTTCACGAACCTTCTCTTTACCCTGTGCAATCTGCTCCCCATTATAGTAGAACCATGCACCACTTCGTGAAAGTATTTTAGCTTCAAGGCCTAAATCTATTAAAAGTCCTTCTGATGATAAACCTTTTCCAAAAATTATTTCAAGGTTAACAATCTTAAAAGGAGCTGAAAGTTTATTTTTAACAACCTTAACTTTAACCTTATGACCAATAGTTTCCTCACCTTTTTTTATCCACTCAGTACGCCTTATGTCGAGCCTAACTGATGCATAAAATTTAAGTGCCTTTCCACCAGTTGTTGTTTCACTTGGGCCCGCACCATAACCTGTCATTGAAATGTTTTGGCGTAGCTGATTAATAAAAATAACTGATGTATTTGTATTACTTATTATTGCTGTAAGTTTACGTAGAGCATGACTCATAAGCCTTGCCTGTAAAGCAACATGTGCATCCCCTATGTCTCCAGCAAGTTCTGCTTTTGAAACAAGAGCCGCAACAGAGTCAACTACTACTACATCGAAGGCAGTAGATGACACAACTTTCTCAAGTATTTCAAGTGCCTCTTCTCCCGAGTCAGGCTGTGATATATATAGGTTTTCTATATCAACACCTAAGTCCTTAGCATATATAGGGTCGAGTGCATGTTCAGCATCAATGAAAGCTGCAAATCCACCAGCCTTTTGTGCCTCTGCGATGACGTGTAAAGTCAGTGTTGTTTTACCTGACGCTTCATGTCCATATATTTCACTAATACGTCCACGTGGTATACCGCCTATTCCTAAAGCATGATCAAGTGTTAATGCCCCTGTCGATATAACATCAGCACTAACTGTTTTATCACTGCCAAGTTTCATAAATGAACCTGAACCATATTTTTTATTTATTTGCTCAGTTATGGCTTCAATAGCCTCAGCTTTTCCGTCTTTTTTAATTTCAGCAGCGTCTTTCTTTTTTGTAGCCATAAAGTAATCTCCTAATAAACTAATTATATGTACTATTGTATAAATATACAAGTATTTTGTCAATAAGCTATTTTCACTAAAAACTAAAAAATTATTATTTTAAGCTATCACTAAAACTTTTTAAGTCGTTTTTAACTTC
>CAMRCO010000072.1 GCA_947040945.1 uncultured Spirochaetia bacterium | reverse complement strand
TATATAAGGGTATATCTTACTTTAAGCTTGATAGATATAATGAATCTTATAAAGTACTAGATTCATTCGTTGTGAATTATCCAGCGCATGCTAATGTTGGTTATGCGAAAGAATATTTAGCATCATTAAGAGAGATATTGCTTGCTATAAATTAGTAGAGTTTCCTGTAGTAGCAATTTCTTTTTTAGAAAATAGTTTTTCTATTATAACAAGTAGCCAAAACCAAATGTATACAAATATTCTGAATACATTAAATAAATTTCTTCTTAGATAAAACCATTTTTCTCTATTAGCTTCGATGATGGCAAGTTCTGGTATTTTTATTTTTCCAGCAAAAGCATCGAGGGGCTTTTTTGTTGGCATAAAAAATCTATTGTTTAATTTGTCTTTATTCTTATGAAACCAGAAAAGCGATTTTTTGAAATTCATATATATAAGAAATAAATTAGGGTCTATTTTCTTAAATCCCTCAAATGCCTTATCCATAACATTTGTATCTTTTGTTTTCTGATAGCTTCCAAGTATATGAATTCTAGGATATATTTTTTTAAGCTTTTCCGTTATAGTAAAGAAGTATTTTTCCTCATCACCAAAGATAAAGAGTGACATTTTTTTATGTTCAGCGAAAGATAAAATATTAGAAAAAAATAAAAGGTCTTTCTTATTAAAGATGTTCTTTTTATTTATAAATTTATACGCACTAGCCATAGTAGGAGACGCAGGTATAACTAAAGCTGCATTGTTAACAATCTCTTTAAGTTTTTTATTATGCTTAACTTTAAGTAGTTGATATACGTCAAGCGTAAGTATAAGTTGATTTGATTTTTTAGAAAGGCTGTCAATAGCCTCTTCTAAAGAGCATTCAATTCTATCAATTCTAACACCTAAAAGAGATTTTTTTTCTATCATTTTATTATTATACTTCTATTTTATTTTTATATTGAAAGTGCTTGTAGTAAAGCTAAGTCTGTTTCCTCAATTTTTGGATGTTTTTTTACAGCATCAGCTATAGGAGTGTAAGTATATTCTCCTTTCCAAATTCCAACAGCAATATTTCTTCTTCCATCAAGTAAAGCATTTATAGCAATAAATCCAAATCGAGCAGCCATAAGTCTTTCTCTCGCAGTAGGAGAACCTCCACGTTGCATGTGTCCGAGTATAGTAAGGCGTGTTTCAAATCCTGTTTTTCCTTCTATAAGTTGGGCTGTTTCAATACCACCACCAATTTCGTCACCTTCTGCAACAACTATGATAGATGATTTTTTACCTCGTTTTTTTCCTCTTTGTAATAGCTCAATAACATTTTCTATTACAGTAGGTGTTTCAGGTATCAAGATGTCTTCAGCTCCTGATGCTATTCCTACTTCAAGGGCTATATATCCAGCATGACGTCCCATAACCTCGACAACAAAACAACGTCCATGACTTGTAGCTGTGTCTCTAAGTTTGTCTATTGCTTCCATAGCAACATTAACAGCAGTGTCATAACCTATAGTGTAGTCAGTGCCTGATATGTCATTATCAATAGTGCCCGGTATTCCTATTACAGGAAAATTATATATAGTAGAAAAGTCTAATGCTCCTCTATAAGTTCCGTCACCACCTATTACAACTAGAGCATCAATATTATGTTTTCTCATATTATTAGCCGCTTTAGCTAAGCCAGCAGGTTCTATAAATTCAGGTGCACGAGCACTGTATAATATAGTACCGCCTAAATTTATAATGCCTCCAACACTACTCGCATTCATAGGCTCAATATAGTCATACATTAACCCTTCATATCCGTTTTTTATACCTACAACTTCTAATCCTCTTGACAAAGCTGTTCGAACAACGCTTCTAATAGTAGGGTTCATTCCTGAAGAATCTCCACCACTTGTAAGTACGCCTATTTTTTTTATTGATGACATTTTTAAACTCCTTATATACTAAACTATATTGCATCATAATTCAGTATACTTGTCAAGTATAAAAAAAAGTTATATTTAGGCTTTATGAGTAAATAACTAGTCTTTTACGTAAAATACCCATTCATTGTAGCTGTAATACTCTTCATCTGGGTTTAAAATAACTTTGTCTATTTGGTTTGGGCATTCTTGTGTCTCAAGGGCTATTCCAATATGCTTAGAGCATTCTTTTTTTATTGATAATTCCCCTTCATTTGCTGTTAGGAAATTACCTGAATAAAATACACATACATTTTGATTTGTTTTTATTTTTAAGGCTCTTTTTGTAAGCTCATCATAAATCTCTATTGGGTACTCTTCATTATTAAGTAAATAGGGGTGATCATACCCAATGCCGATTTTTAATTGTTCATGAGAGTTATCTATATCTTTGTCTATTCTTTTTTCTTTTCTAAAGTCAAATGGTGTGTTTTCTACTTCAATAGTGTTTTCAGTTGGACAGAAATTTTCTTTAAGCGGATAAATATATTTTGAGTCTATTTTAAGAGTATGAGTTGTCGCAAGGGACTCTCCTCCTGACAAATTAAAATAGGTGTGATTTGTAATATTTACTGGTGTAGTTTTGTCTGTTTTAGCGAAAGCCGTCCATATCAATTTATTTTTCTCGAGTTTATATGACACTTTAGTTTCTACATTACCCGGATATCCTTCCTCGCCATCAGGTGAGGTGTATGAAAGCAAAATCTCATTATCACTATGCTTTTCAATATCCCATATTTTTTTATCAAATCCTTTAACTCCACCATGAAGTGAATGCTGATTGTCATTGTTTTTAAGTTTATATAATTTCTCGTCAAGAGTAAACTCAGCATTTTCAATTCGTCCTGCTGTTCTGCCTGTAATGCAACCGAAATGTGGAGACAAAGTTTCGTATGACAGTAAATCGTCATAACCTAAAACAATATTGCCCCACACTTTATTTTTGTCGCATGTGTAAATGTTTTTTATTATTCCGCCATAATTAAGTATATTGACTTTTAGAAAATCATTTTTTAATTCAAAAGAGTATACATCGACACCGCTTTTTGATTTGCCAAAAAACTTTTTCATTTGTTTTAAGCCTTTCTATTAATTTTTTCTATCATCTCGCTTGTAAAAAATATAAAGTCATTGTTTTCTTTAAATACTCCACAGTCTTTTAAGACATCATAAAATATTAAACCAATTTCATTTTTAATTATACTGTCTAAATTGTCTTCATCTATTTTGTATTTGCTTTTCATTTTAAGCATCCACGGAATATGCTTTGAGCATAATTTATTTTTTTTAGCTTCTTCTATATTGTCATTAAGTAAATATTTTTTTACTAAGTCAATTTCGTCCAAAAGCCTCGCTGGCAAAATGGCAAGCCCCATAACTTCTATAAGTCCTATGTTTTCTTTTTTTATATGATGCTTATCACTGTGAGGATGAAAAACACCAAGAGGGTTTTCACTTGTTGTGATATTATTTCTTAAAACAAGATCCATTTCAAAATAATCCCCTTTTCGTCTTGCTATTGGAGTTATGGCATTGTGAGGGGTATTATCTGTTTTTGAAAATATGTTAAGGCTTTTATTATTATATTTTTTCCAGTATTTTAATATTTTTTCAGACATATTAATTATTTCATTTTTATCTTTTGATATTAGTCTTAAAATATTAAGAGGCCAGTTTATTATATTTATGCTTAGTTTTTTATTGTAGTTAAATGTTTTTAGGACGCTTGCTTTATCTAAAGGGAAAACAAATCTGCCTGCCTGATAATGATCATGGGTGAGTATTGATCCACCTACAATTGGTATATCAGTATTTGAACCTATAAAGTAGTGGTTAAATTTTTCTAAAAACTCTAATAGGTTTGAAAATGTTTTAGTGTCAATTTTCATAGGTCTATGACTTTGGCTAAAAATAATACTGTGTTCTTTATAATAAATATATGGCGAATATTGTAGGAGCCATTTCTCGCCTCCAAGCTTTAAGTCTATTGTGCGAAGATTGCCTCGTGCAGGATGTTTATATGTGCCATAAAATCCTTCATTTTCTTTACAAAGCATACAAGTAGGGTAGCCTGTTTCTTTTATATTTTTTTGAAGTGCTATTGCTTTTGGGTCTTTTTCTGGTTTCGATAAGTTAATTGTAATAATTAAATGTCCTGCTTTTGTTTTAGCTTTCCATTCAATATTTTTTTTAATTCTATTCATTCTAACATAATTTGATTTTATACTAAGGTCATAAAAATAGTCAGTTGCGTTTTGAATAGATTTTTTAGATAATGTGTCAAAATTATTTTGCACAACACTAGGCATGGGGGTGAGTATTGCCATAATTTCTGTGTCTAGTATGTCGGTTAATACAATATCTGTTGATTCTATAACTTTATTGTCATAAGCAAGATTAATTAGAGTGTTTAGAACTGAGTCAATATCGTTTTTATTTTTAGCTCTTTCATATTTTGTGTTTATGCTGTATGGGTTTTCAACTTTTAAGAGGTATGCGAGCCTGTTCAAAACAAAAATAGAGTCTTTTTTTTCTATTAATTTATTTTTTATAGCGTAATTTACAATATCATTTAATATGTTCATTATTTATGCCTTACTTAATTTACTCACTCCATCACTAATTACAGCTTTAATGAACTCAGGAACTATGCCAGTTTCTTTTGTGTAAATGTCGCCTACATATTTTGTAAACTCTTTTTCTCTATCACTTAAAACTATAGCAATGGCACATCCACCAAATCCTGCACCAGTCATTCTTGAGCCTAATACTCCATCAAATTCACGAGCAGCACTTGTAAGTATATCAAGTTCTCGGCATGAAACTTCAAAGTCATTTTTTAATGAAGTGTGAGAATCATTAAGTAGTTTACCGAACTCTTTTATGTCTCCATTTGAAAGTAGTTCAAATGCTTTTAATACTCGTGCATTTTCTGTTATAACATGCCTCGACCTTTTTAATGCAATATTATCTTCTATGAGGTGGCTATACTTTTCAAATTCATTTTCAGTTATGTGACCCAAGTAATCGGCGTTCAATTCTTTTTTTAATCCTAAAAGTCCTTTATCACATTCAGCTCGCCTTTCATTATATTTAGATTCATTTAATGCTCTTTTTTTATTTGAGTTCATAATAATTAAAGAATAGTTTTCTAGTTTTACAGGAGCATATTTATATTCTAATGTGTCACAATTTAATAATACTCCATGGTCTTTTTTTCCCATAGCAGATATAAATTGATCCATTATTCCACATAAAGTACCCGCATAATGTTCCGCCTTTTGAGCTATTAATGCTATTCTAACTTTATCTATATTAAGGTTATACATTTCATTAAATGCATAAGCGAATGCTACTGAAACAGAGGCGGATGACGAGAGACCAGCACTATTTGGTATATTGCCATAAACTAATGCGTCAAATCCGTGAGGGAGTGTGACGCTTTCCATTTCATATAAAGAGTGTATTACCCCCATAGGGTATAGAGTCCAGTCTGTAGTGTTTTTATCTATTTTTTTTATGTCTGTGGATTTTTCTATTTTTCCAGAATCTTCAAAATTAATTGAATAAAAATTAACTTTATGGTCATTTCTTTTGCTTATTAGTAAATATGTGCCTATGTCGAGTGCAACTGGAAATACATATCCTCCATTAAAATCTGTATATTCTCCTATGAGGTTAACTCGTCCCGGGGCGAAAAATATTTTTGTATCGTTTTTATTTTCAAATATTTGATTAAATTTTTCTCTAAGGCTTTCTATAGAAATGTTCATCTTAAAATACCTCGCATTTATAAATTTATAATGTTATAGTATTATAGGGACAGTAAAAAATCAAGCGTATAACTGTTTTTATGATATAAAAAACTAGTACTGATATATTGTAATATAGTGTATACATGATAAAATTATGTCGTGTATTATTATGTAATATGAGAGGTACTATAATGGCAGATTCAAAATTGAGTATTAGTATATGTATGGGGAGTTCTTGTTTTGCTCGTGGGAATGATAAAAACTTGGCTCTTTTGGAAGAGGTAATTAAAGTTAATAATTTAGAACTTAAAGTTGATCTTATGGGCTCTAGATGTGAAAATATATGTAGTAAAGGACCTACTATAAAAGTAAACGATGTATATCAGTATGCTATTACTAAAGAGGCTATAGTTGAAATACTTAAAGAATATTATCCTAGTATAACAATACCAGAAGGAATTTAACATATTATGATACAAAAAGATTATATTTTTCCTGTTTATACAAAAAGAAATAAGTGTGCTGATTGTTATAGATGTATCAGAAGCTGTCCTGTAAAATCAATACGTATTGTTGATGATGCTGCTCAAGTTATAGGTAAAAAATGTATAGGTTGTGGTAAATGTGTAACAGTATGTCCAACAAATGCTATGACTATAAGAAACGACACAGGTGAAGTTCTTAAGCTTATTAAAACGAAAAAAGTTTATGTGTCTTTAGCTCCAAGTTGGGTAGCGTTTTTTTCTAAAATAACAAGATCACAAATGATATATGCATTAAAACTTCTTGGATTTTATGACGTGAGCGAGACTGCTTTGGGTGCTGAGGCTGTGAGTCAAGAAATAGCAAAAAGTATTAGTGAAGATGATGGACAAAAGTTGTATATATCAAGTTGTTGTCCGTCTGTTGTTAGTTATATAAAAGATTATATGCCTGAGTATTCAGAGTATATTACAAAACTAGCATCTCCTGCTCTTACTCATTCTAAAATGCTTAGAAATATTTATGGAAATGATATAGGAGTTGTTTTTATAGGTCCTTGTATATCTAAAAAAAATGAATCTGATTCGAATAAAAATCTTATAGACTTTGCTCTTACATTTGAAAACCTAGTAGAAATGCTTAAAGAAATAAGAGTGGATTTACGTAATTTTTCAAAGGATGTTCCTACTGTTGATTTTGTACCAAATAATTCTCATGAAGGAACTTTGTATGCTATTGAAGGAGGCATGAATAAAACATTAAAATATTCTAATATATCAAAAGATGTTATAATGCTTTCTGTAAGCGGTATAAATAAATTAAAAAATATACTTAAAGATTTTAATGCTAAAAATTTAAATAAACCAGTTTTTTTAGAGGCTTTATCTTGTGATAGTGGATGTATTAATGGGCCTGCTTATGTTAAAAATCCAGGAATAGAATCAAATGTTTCTGTTATGGAATACGCTAATATTAGAGAGATTAAAACTAGAGAGCCAAGTCTTAAACTACATATAGATTATACAATTGGAAAAACACTTCATAGAGGCCCTTCTACTAAAGATACGACTAATGCTATGGCAAGTATTGGAAAGTATACAATTGAAGATGAGCTTAATTGTGCGGGATGTGGGTACAATTCATGTTATGAGTTTTCTATAGCTTTAACTGAAGGAGATGCTGAAACTTCTATGTGTGTTTCCTATATGAAAAAAAAGGCAACTGAGAAGGTTAATGCTGTTTTGCGTTCAATGCCTTCAGGTGTTGTTATAATTGATTTTAATTTAAAGATAGTTGAAGTAAATGCATCATTTCATAATATGTTTAAGCATTTATTATCTAAAAGTTTAGAGAATGATGACGAGGCGATGATAGGTTTTAATGTAACTAAGTTTTTGCCATGTAAGGATTTATTTTTAGGTGCAATTAATAGTAAGGCTGATGTTGTGAAAGATAGGTATCCTATTGGGAATAATTTTTATAGCTTAACAATGTTTTCTATAGATAGGCTTTTAGGCATAATAGCAGAAAATGTAACTGATAACACATTAAAAGAAGAAGAGATAAGTAAAAAGGCTAAAGAGGTTATTAAAAAAAATATAGCGACTGTACAAGAAATTGCAAGCTTACTTGGAGAACATGTAGCTGATACTGAAGTTATTTTAAGCTCTCTTACTCCAAGATACAGAGAGGATTCACTTGATGAAAAATAGTGATAACTATTTCTTCACAGATATAAGTTTTTCCCAAGAACACAAGTATGGAGAAAATACTTACGGGGACGTTTTTATGTCGACCAGAAATTTTTCTGAAGGCAGATTTATGGCTGTGCTTTCTGATGGGCTTGGTAGCGGGGTTAAGGCGAATATTTTAGCGACTATGACTTCTACTATGATACTTAAATTTATGGCAGCTGGTCGTGATATAAAAGTGGCTGCAGAAATTATGATGGACTCGCTTCCTGTATGTAAAGTTAGGCAAATTAGTTATGCTACATTTTCAATAATTGATATTGGTATAGATGGTACAACTAGGATAGTGGAGGAGGGCAACCCTAAGTTTTTATTTATAAGAGACAACAAAGTAATTGAACTTGTTCCCGAAGTTGTTAAATCAACGAATCATACAAATAGACAATTACTCATATATGATTTTAATATGATTTTAGGCGACAGGATTATATGTTGCTCTGATGGGGTAACGCAATCAGGTCTTGGAGGTGGAGTTTATAAACTAGGTCTTAGGCGAGACGGGTTTATAACAATTGTGCTAAATGCGATACTCAACAATAAGGATATATCAAGTATAGAGCTTTCAAAATTAGCACTCGAAAGTGCCTTAGAGAAAGATGCGTGGAAGGCAAAAGATGATATATCAGTTGTAAGTTTATATGCGAGGAAGCCAAGAAAACTAATAATATTTACAGGCCCTCCATATCATCAAAATCGTGATAATGAATATGCTATATATTTTTCTAATTATGAAGGAAAAAAAGCTCTTTTGGGTGGAACAACATCTAATATAATTTCGAGAGAGCTTGGTATTGAAATAGAGAGCGATAAAAGAATATCTATAGGAAGGCTTCCAGCTCCTGCTAAAATGGAGGGTATCGACCTTGTTACAGAAGGGATTCTCACATTAACTGTTCTTGCTGATTATCTTGAAGACAATACTGAGTCAGATGATGCAGCAGGGCAGATAATATCACTTATGCTTGACTCTGATTATATAGAGTTTTTAGTTGGTGCTAAAATAAACGAAGCTCACTATGACCCTGATTTGCCTGTAGAAATAGGTTTAAGAAAAAATATAGTAAAGCGTATAGGTAAAATATTAGAAGAGAAATATGCTAAAGAAGTAGTATTAAGGTTTATTTAATTATTCTTCAAGTTTCCTGTAAATTGTTGCTCGCTCAATGCCAAGTGCTTTAGCTGTTTGTGCTTTATTAAAATTATTTTTTGCTAATGCATAATTTATATATTTGTTTTCAAGCTCACTAAGTGGTATAATTCCATTTACAGTAAAGTCGTTTTTAGAATTATCAATTACATATTTAGGTATGTCTTCTAAACTTATTTTGCCATCTTTAGACATTATAATCATAGTTTCAATTGTGTTTTTAAGCTCCCTTATATTTCCTTCCCAACTTAATGATGAGAGTGTTTTATAAATATTTTTATCAACATTAGTAATTTCGATAGAATGCGTTATGCTAAACTCTTTTATAAAAAAATCTATTAAAACAGGTATATCTTCTTTTCTCTCTCTCAATGGAGGCATTTCAATTTTTATTACATTTAGTCGGTAATATAAATCTTCTCTAAATCGACCTTCTTTAATCTCTTCAAGTAAATGTTTATTTGTTGCTGTAATTATTCTTATGTCAACTTCTATTGGCTTGCTTGAGCCCACTCTTTCTATAATACGCTCTTCTAAAACACGAAGAAGTTTTACTTGCACATTTTGATTTATTTCACCTATTTCATCTAAAAAAATAGTACCCTTATTGGAAGCCTCAAACCTGCCTATTTTTTTGTCTAATGCACCCGTAAATGCTCCTTTCTCATGGCCAAACAATTCGCTTTCAAGAACTCCTTCAGATAAAGCCGCACAGTTTACGGTTATGAAAGGGTAGGCACTTCTATTTGAACTTTGATGTAGGGCACTTGCGACAAGTTCTTTACCCGTACCGCTTTCACCTTCTATTAAAACAGTGGCTTTGGTTGGAGCGACCTGCTTGATGAACTCATACACTTTTATCATTTTTTTACTTCGACCTATCATTCCATAAAAGTTTTCATCATAATCAACTCGTTTTTCAAGACTCTCTTTAACTTCTTTTATTTTTCTGCTTTCTAAAGCACGTGATATTATGATAGACATTTTGTTTAAGCTGAATGGTTTTGTGAGGAAGTCATATGCTCCACGCTTCATCATCTCTACGGCTTTTTCAACATCACCATGACCCGTGAGTATTATGACAGGTAATTTATTATCGAACTCAACTATTTCTTCGAGTATTTCCTCGCCTGTTTTTTCACTCATTTTTAAGTCGCTTATAACGAGATCTATTCCACCTTTATAAACAATTTCAAGGGCTTTGTTTCCAGACTCAAAACTTAAAACTTCATACCCTTCATATTCAAGAGATTTTTTTATACCGTCTCTTATATTTTTTTCATCATCAATAACTATAATTTTTGCCATAATTAAAACTCTTCTGAAATTAAATATTTTTGTATCGAAATAACTAATGGTAATTTTATAATAAACTCAGTGCCACTATTTGGACTACTTGTTACTGTAATTTTTCCATTATGTGCTTCTATAATTCGTGCCACGTTTGTGAGTCCAAGCCCTGTGCCATTTCTTTTTGTGGTGTAATATGGTTCAAAAAGTTTTCCAACATCATCAGCTGATACGCCTATGCCTTTATCTTGTATATTTATAATAGCGTATTTATGATTTTTTTTGACCGATATATTAATTTCTTTTTTTGCCAGAGTTTCCAAGGCGTCTATTGCGTTTTGTATAATATTAATTATTGACTGCTTAATGTAGCGTTCATCAATGTTTAATATTAAGTCGTCATCTTCAAAACTTAAATCAACTTCAATATTTTTTTCTTCAATTTCATATTTTAAGAATGATAATGTTGATAAAATTAAATCTTTTATATTTTTATCTGCCTTTTGTAACTCAATTGAGCGTACCGAAAAAAGAAATGAGTTTATCGTCTCTTCAAGCCTAGAAATCTCTTCTTGTACAATGTCGCAATATTCTTTAATTTCTGTGTGAGCTTTTTCAGTGTTTTCGGTGCTTAAAACTTTTTCGATAAGCTGAATATAAATTGAGATTGAGCCTAAAGGGTTTTTTATTTCATGTGCGACCCCTGCGGCAAGTGTCGTGAGGGATGCAAGTTGTTCTGCTCTTTTTAGGCGTTGTTCTCTTTCATAAATCTCTGTTATGTCGATTATTTTTATTATGCTACCTATAATAGTGCCCATTTCACCAATTGGAAGTATATTTATTTCTAGAAACCGTGAGTTTTTCTCATCATGTACAATTTTTTTACTTTTTTTCTCATCAAAAAATATTTTCTTAAAACTAATTTCTTTTATTACGTCATCAATTTTTTTATCAACACTGTTCAATGGAATATTAAGCAAAAATGATGCCTGCTTATTTAATGATTTAATTGTGCTAGTTTTGTCGAGAGCGATAATTCCTTCTTCAAGATTTTCAAAAATGATGTTAACATAATTGAATGAATCGTAGAGGGACATAAAAATGCGTTTTTTTTCAGCGCTTGAAAGCTTGTCGAATGTTTTAATAATTTTACTGTAGAATCTATTTTTTTCCATTACTAGCAGTATACAAAGAAATTGCGATAGTGTCAAACAGAGTAGATGTCTATATCACTTTTAGTGTACAGACGTAAAAAAAGAAGCCCCAATTAAGGAGCTTCCTTTAAATATTATTCAAAACAGTTTTTAGTAAATTCTTTTGATTACTAATAATACCATGTTACTCCTAGTCCAGCAGTTAAAATAACTCCACCTAGTGAATCTATTTTTGGGTCTGCCTCAAGATAGATAAGTAAGTCTTTAGTTGGTTTGAGCTCAGCCTCTATATATGTACCAAATTCAAAAGAGTGTGTAATTAATTCACGACCTGATTCAATTCCATTTTTTTCGAATTCAACTTTATATCCAACATGAGGTGATATATAAAAATAGTATTTGTCAGTACCTATAGAGAATGAAATTCTTGGATTAATCGTAAAGTATGACTCTGTGTTTTCA
>CAMRCO010000071.1 GCA_947040945.1 uncultured Spirochaetia bacterium | reverse complement strand
ATTATATTAACTAGAATAAATATAATAAAGTAACATTATAATGCAAATAAAAATACTTACGCAACCGTTTTCTTAAGTCTTAAAGAAAAAGTCTATAATATTGACAATTTTACTCTGATGATATAGAATTGACAAGAATAATTATAAAAAATAGAGGTTTAATATGTCAGGTCACTCCAAATGGGCTACAATAAAGCATAAAAAAGCAGCGAATGATTCTAAAAAAGGTAAAGTATGGTCTAAGATAGCAAAAGAGATAGCTATAGCTGTGCGTGAAGGTGGAAGCTCTGACCCTGTTCAAAACTCAAGGCTCAGAATGACTATCATGAAAGCTAAAGGCACTAATATGCCTAATGATAACATAGACAGAGCTATAAAGCGTGGTAGTGGAGACATGGATGGTGCTATAATCGAGGAAATATCATACGAAGGATATGGACCCGGTGGAGTAGCTATTATAGTAGACACAACAACTGACAATAAAAATAGAACAGCCGCAGAGATTCGTGCTTTATTTAGTAAAAATGGTGGAAGCATGGGTGAGGTTGGATGTGTTGGTTGGCAGTTTAAAAAACGTGCTATCATTATGATATCTGAAGACACACATACTGAAGAGTCTTTAATGGATATGGTTTTAGATGCTGGAGCTGATGACTTAGAGCTTGATGATGGTATATTTACAATAAGTGGGCCTATGGAAGTATTATCTTTAGTGGTTGATGCTTTGAAAGCTAATGGCATTGAGCCTCAAAATGCTGAAATAGCAAGAGTTCCTGATAACACAATGGCTCTTTCACATGATGATGCTAAAAAGTCTTTAAGACTTATAGGGCTTTTTGAAGATCATGATGACGTGGCTGATGTTGCTACCAACCTAGAACTTACTGATGACCTTATGGCAGAAGCTTAAAGTTTTTTATAAATTATGATTACACTAGGTATTGACCCGGGATTTGCTAGATGCGGATATGCCTTTGTTGAAAATAAAATGGGGCAGTTTCGTATAATAGAAGCCTCTTTGATTGAAACAAAACCCACAATAGAATACCATTTAAGAATAAAAACAATATTCGAAACCTTAAACGATTTAATAGAAAAACATAAGCCAGACAATGCATCATTAGAGTCTTTGTTCTTTTCAAAAAATACAAAAACAGCAATGCAAGTATCTGAAACTCGTGGGGTAATAATTTTATTATTTGCAAAAAATAACTTGCCATTTAAAGAATATAACCCTAAAGAAGTTAAACTTAGAATAACAGGAAGTGGAAATGCTAGTAAAGAATCTGTTATGAAAATGGTTAAACTTTTTACAGGCGAAGATATTAAACAAGATGATACTGCTGATGCTGTTGCTTTAGCAATAACTCATGCAAGTGAAAACAAACTTCTTAGTAAACTAAATATTTAATTAACAAATTTTATTCAATAATATAATTTTTTTCACTATTAATATAATCAGAGTTTAAAAAATATAAAGCTATTATAATTTTGAAATAACTGTTAAAACTGTAGTAGAAAAAGTTAGCTATAAAAAATGATAAAAGACCTTCACGAGTATTTATTGATCCTGTAATAAAACTTACAGGTAACAAGTTTTGAAATATAAATATAAAAAGAACTATGAAAAAAGATTTTAAGAATCTAGTTTTAATAAGCAAGGCACTATACTTAAAAGACTTAATTGACCATGTATGTCTAACAGCACATATATTTATAGAGAACATAAGTAATACAAATAAAAGAATCCCCGGTAAAACAAAAAGTGTGAGCCCTAGAATTATTAAAATATACATCATCGTATATGTTAGCATAGCTGGAATAATATATCGCATTGAACTATAAATAGCAGTACCCGCCTCAATACGTTTACGATATATCATAGCTTGTGTTGCTATTGTTACAGAGACTATAACTAATGTATCTGAAATTATAGAAAGCAAAATATTTATATAAAAACTAATTCCAACATTATTTTTTAACCAGATACCAAAATCTGAAAAAGATTTTATTGTAGAAGGGTCAATAAAAGGTGGTGGAAAGTATATTGTAAACAAAACCAAAGGCATACCACAAATCATAGATATCAAAAAAAATGTTAATAAATTTCCTTTGTATATTCCAAAAGCAAGCGAAAATAAATCAAGTGTCTCAAGCTCTTGTTTTGCAAGTCTTTTCCTCATCGAAAGTATTTCTTTTTTGTCATTCATCATTACTATATAATCCTATAATTAATACTAAAACTATTCTTCTCTTTCTTTTAACCCTTCAACCATATCTATTTTATCTATATACCTAGTACTAATTAAAGAAACTAACACAATAGAAACTAAAAGTAATGCTGTAGCAAAAATGTAACTTTCAAAATATATTTTTGGTATAAAATCAAAAAAATCACTCGAAAATTTATCTTTCACTAAATGAAGAATCCCAAGCCCTGAAAGCATTCCAATAGGAAGAGATATTAATACTTGAGAAACACTTTCCTTTATCCAAGCAAGCATTATCTCGAATGTAGAATAACCCATAACTTTTAGAAGCGTAAACTCATATTTCCTTGTAGCAAGAGTAACAATACCAACCCCATAAAGTGAAGCTGCTCCAAGTAAAAATGCTACAAATATAAGTATTTGAACCAACACAAATATTGTCGCAATTTGTTTTCTTGAAGACTGCTCTTCTACTTCTTTTAGAGAATATGAAAGAACATCATCACTACTTTCTAATAAGCTCTCTAAATCTTTATCGTCAGTTTTTAAATATACTGTATTATATGTACTAGGTGCATCAAAATATTCTTTTGCATATTCAGTATCCATATAAAGAAAAAACATTCCCGACTGATCTATAATTTTATTTACCTGAACTCTATTATATTTGCTTTTCCCAAACATATATATTTCAACACCAATATAGTCATTTTCTTTTATACCAAGCCTTCTTGCCAAAGATGCTGAAATCATTACTCCATTATTTCTGTTTGTATCATTAGGTATATTAAGTAATGAAAAACTATCATTGTCATATATTAAAACAGGATTATCAACACTACTCTCTAGTGATGAAGCGAATGCTTTTGAAAGTCTTGCTTGATAAATAGATGCCTTATCATAAACATAATTTTTGGTATCATAGTCATTATTTAAAAGAAACAACGGCTCTTCATTAATATCTCTATCTTTAATCGATACATTAACATCATAAAGAGCAAAGTCATTGTATAGTGAATATATAAAATAATCAAAAGAATTATTAAACCCTTGCGCAAACACTGTCATAGCAACAGCAGCAAACATACCCCAAAGTGAAGCAAAATATCTTGTTTTACCACGAAGTGAAGTTTTTATAGAATATCTTGTATTAAATGAAATTTTCTGCCACCATTTAAAACTTTCAAAAAATACTTTTTTACCACCACGAGGAATCTCCCCACGCATAGATTCTGCTGGATTCATTTTTAATAATGATGACGCTGCGAGTAGGTTTGAAATAGAACATACAAAAAATATTATAAAAGATGAAATTAACCAAAGACTAATATGTCTACTATAATTAAACAAAGGTAAATCAAATAAATTTTGAAGCGATACAAATATAAAAGGGAGAGCCGCTTCAACAATTCCTAATGCTACAACTATACCTAACACAACAAGTATAATTGAGTATTTTATATACATAAATAATATGTTAATATCACTTAATCCTAAAGCTTTCATTATTCCTATTTGTTTTCTTTCTACAGACACATTTCTACGCTGAACAACATAAAGCAAAAGCCCCGACATTGTAAGAAGTATTATAGGCATAAAATATGAAAAAGCATCAATTTGTGAAACTGTTTGATTATATGTTGCATAATTTAAAGACTGTGTTCTTGTCGAAAAAGCAAATGATCTGCCCACAAGCTCTTCTCTAATATTATGCTCTGCTTTATATATATCCACATCTTTTTTATATCTTACATAAATTGTATTATATGGTATAAACTTTTCTTTAAAGAAATTCTCATTCATTTCTATGACAGCAAAATCTTTACTATCAGAAACGCTAGAAGCCCTGTCTTTATAAAGAAAAACATAGTTTGGATATGAGGCAAGAGAGGCTATGCTAAACTTATTTGTCTCTCCATTAATTTCTATATTAAGAGTGTCGCCTATATCAAGGTTATTTTTTGATGCATAATTTTTATTTATTCTTATTTCATTTTCGCCTAACTCTGAAGCCCCATCATAAATATGAGGTCTGTTAATTCTTATTTTATTATTGTTTACGCCATAAACAATTGCATCTTGGCTACTATCAGTTATTTTAGCTTCAAACCTATATTTTGCTTCAACACGAGCAACACTATTTACATCTTCTACATCAAGCACATCGTCATCGCTAAACATTCCAAAAAAAACTATGTCATATAAAAGATTGTTTTCAAAGTAACTTTCAGCAGATGCATTAAAATCTATATACACAGTTTTGACTGCTGTAAAAAAAGCAATAGCAAGAGCTACTATAAAAACAGTTGATAAAAATATTGCTAACTGCTTTTTTATTTTTCTTAATAATAATTTAGATATTATACTATATTTCATTTTACCACTCTATACACTCAGGACTTATTGGATGAGATATATTATGTACTTCTACAATTTCGCCATTAAGTAATTTAATAACAGTGTCAGACATTCTAGCTATTTCTTTATTATGAGTTATAAGTAAAATACTAGTACCCAATGTTTTATTTAAATCTCTAAGTATTTTAAGTGCCACTACTCCAGTTTTATTATCAAGTGCCCCTGTGGGTTCATCACATAAAAGAACTTTTGGTTTTTTTGCTATAGCACGGGCAATACTTACTCTCTGTTGTTCCCCACCTGAAAGCTCAGAAGGATAATGATTAAAACGATTAGAAAGTCCTAAAAGGTCTAATGCTGACTTTGCATTATCTTTTGTAAGCCCTGTTATCTCTGTAGAAAATTCAACATTCTCTAAAGCTGTAAGATTAGGAAGTAAGTTATAGCTTTGAAAAACAAAACCAATATTATCTCTTCTAAACTTAGCTAAAGTATTCCTATTGTATTTAGAAATATTCTCTTCTAAGAAAAAAATATTTCCATTAGTTGGAGTATCAAGCGCTCCTAGTAAATTAAGAAGAGTACTTTTTCCTGAGCCACTTGGACCTAGTATTGTTGTAAATTTACCTTGCTCAATATTTAAGTCCATAGATTTAATAGCAACAGTTTTCCCTGTTCCTTGTCCATAAATCTTTTCAATACTTTTAATCTCGTAAAGATAGTTCATTATAAAGCCTTTTAATATAAACAAATATATTCTACACTATTCTAAATAATACTCAAAATAAAAGAATATATCAAGTACAGTAAATATTGTAATTTACAAGTTTTAACTATAAAATTTACCAATTGCTATATTTTTTAAAAAGTGGTAATTTACTGGATATGGAATCACTTACTTTTTTTATAATATTTATTATCTTTATATCTACATTTTTAAGCTTCATAGTTTTTAAACTACTACAAAATTATCAGTATACACAAAATGATATAAGCTATTTAGAGTCTAAAGGAAAGTCAGAGAAGCTTATACTCGCACTTAATAATATATTATCAAAAAATCCAAACAATGATAAAATTAGACTTAAACTAGCAAGTGTCTATGAAAACTTAGGTATGCTTCAAGAAGCTTGTACAGAATACACAAGCCTAACAAATACTCATTTAGATGATTATGGAGTATCAAGTATAGATATAATTAAAAAAATAGATGAGTTATATAGTAAGCTAAATGATAAAGAAACTGCTTTTAGATTTTTCTTAACCCTTTATAAAGATAGTCCAAATAATAGACCCTATACAAAATATATGGGTATTAACTTGCTTAAAGAGGGATCTTCTAGTTTTGCCAAAACATATTTAGAAATTCTATTACCTACTGATGACCTTGAGGTTCTTTATGCACTAGCATATATAACTATAAAAATGCGTGACTATAATTATGCATCTAGACTTGTAGAAACTATATATAATCTTATGTTAAAAAAGAATCTAAATAAAACAGATATAGAAAATCTATTAGTTACTTTATTAGTAAAATCTGAAAAATATCATCTATCTAAAAAGTTGTTAGAAAATATTTTATCTGTAAAAAGCTCACATAAAGATTTTTTTATAAACAGAATATATTTGTATATTTTATATAAACTAAATGATAAAAAAAGTTTTATAAATCAATATAATATTTATAAAAAATTAGATGTAAAAGAATATTTTAAATATGATTTTAATTTAGACTTAACATTCTACTCCTACTTTTTAGAATGTATTGATAAATCTATAGAGTATTTTAATTTACTTGAAACAGAATTTAATGAAGGTTATCCAGAAACAAATAAAAATAAACATAAATCTATAGAGTTTTTAAGAAAAATGCAAAAAATAGACATTGAATATAACGCCATTAGTAAAAAACTTATAAACTCTAATCGCTCTAAAGAACTACTAAAAAGTGTAATAAAAAAATATAAAAATTATGTAACAGATGAAGAAAGAGAAGCTTGGGATTCTAGCATTGCTGAATGGGAGAATTTAATAAATGCTGGAACCCTACATTATGTTGATCAGCTTTTTAATATAAATCCAACATTTGATATTCAAAGAGTAATTAAAGAGGAAAAATTTAAGCTTAAAGAAGGAAGCAATGTTAAGGAAGTAAAAAAAAGTATTAGCCAAGTGGAAAATATTATTAATATACCATTTCAAAACTTTACTACTATATGTCAGAATATTATAAGATATAAACTAATGTACTTCATAGAACAAGAAATTCTAAGCGAAGACAATAAAAATGGAGATGAAGTAAACTATTTAGCATACCCTCAAAGGTCTAGTAGAACAGAATCTACACTCATAGGTTTTAGACGCTGGAAGTCAAAAACTATAGGAGAGCTAGTTTTAAGGGACTTCATACTATCTATACATGAAAATAAAGCAAAAAATGGTATACTATTCATACCTGTAGAGTTAAGTGAGTCAGCACAAAACTACGCATCAAATAATACAATACTAAAAGTATACTCCAAATGGCAATTTAATAGCTTCCTAAGTGGAATGAATTCTAGTAAATTCTAAGGATTAAATCTATATCTCACACTGAAATTACCCTCTAGACCAACAGCAAATGGTAGGAATATAGAATGCAAAGCAAGACCACCTGTTATACCAATATTGCCAAAGAATTTAGTAACCTGAACATCTACCATAGCTGATATATATATGTTTTCACCAAGCATAGGTTTTATATAATAGTTAGAAGCAGGGACATTACCATTAGGAAGACCTGTATCTTCATTAGCACCTGTATAATATTCACTTTTTGTATAGTCAGTACTGTATGTTATAATATTTATAACAGGCCCAATCCCTATGCTAATATCTCTTATAGGATAGAATCTATACAAAGGTGCAATTTGCACAACTACTGCTGGCACCATTTGTTGATATGGTTTATTAGTATTACCATTTTCATCAGGACCAAAATCTATTTGATTTGTGTTAACCATGAAAATATCAGAAGAAAAACCTTGATTATATGAGGATACATTAATATAAAGAGACGGACCCATTCCATAATATTTAGCATTATCTTCTTTAATAAGTATTAAGTCTAAACTTAAGCCACCACCAATAGAAAATATATTAAGACTCATGTCTCGTGACTCAGCTCCAGTACGACCAGGACCTATAGCTGGATTATTTTGAAGTCCTTTGAATCCACCTAAAGAAAAATGCCCCGCCACATCAAATTTTGCGGAAATACCAAAAGCTATATTTGATGATAATACAAGTATAAACATTATTAATATATTCTTTCTCACGAACAACCTCCTATCCTTTTTAAGGAATGCAAACAATTATAACACAGTATCGGAATAAGCTACTATAATTTATAATGCAGTTTAATATAAAATTAGAAATACATTGATTTTTTATACCGATACAATATAATTAAATAGGTAGAGTATTATTACAATGCTCTTAACAATTAGGAATTAAATTTTGAAATCCTTAAAATATAAAAAGTATTATGCAAAAACTCCAAATATAGAACTATTTTATAGAATATTTATAGTGTTTATAGCATACATATTAACCATCGTAACTATAATACCATCGCACATACAAAGAATAGATTTACCTGTTGTTGGAGAAACTGTAGATGAACCATTAATTGTAAAAAAAAATACTCGCTATAAAAATGATGCTGAAATGGAAAAAAGAATAGAGTATGCTAAATTACAAACATCTCCTATTTTTAATATGCCATCTTTAGCACTTGAAAATGCAGAACGAACCATTAAAAATATATTTTCTTTTATCAGAATATCACAAGACGAAAAAATTAATATTGATGATATGTATTATGATTTTATTAATAGATTTAATATATCGATAAATAAAAATGTATTTTCTAGTATTGTACTTGATAGAGATAACATCGACTATGAGAGTAAGTTTTTATATTTAGTTAATTATTTTTATGAAAAACCTGTTTTATCAAGATCAAATATAACAGATGAAATTTATGAACTCATAAAAAACAATGGAATATTAATTAATAAATATGACAATTATTTAGAAGAATATTACATCATAAAAAAAGACGATATTTTTTTTCTAGAAGACTTAAAAATAAAACCAATAATAAAATCTGAATTTGAAAACTTAAGTAAAACAAATATTAATATATTAACAACTTTTATTAAAACTTTTTTAAGCGATAATATTTTTTATAATGCTAATGCCACACTAAGTTTATCTAAAGATTTAATGAAAAATGTAGACCCTGTTTATATAAACTTAAAAAAAGGATACACAATACTTGAGGCAGGAGAAAAAGTTACAGAAAGCAAAGCTAATTTAATATTACATATTTATAGTGATACTAGCGTATATAGCATTATAAAACTTATATCAAACGCATTGCTTATATTATCTATATTTACTTTCTTAGCTTTTATACTTGTCTATAATAAACTAGATATATATACAGATATAAAAAAATACACATTTGTCGTGTTTGAATATATTATAATAATTTTAATCTTAAACTTTGCCATTAATAATTGGGTATATTTACTTAATAATACATATATCCCATTTTATATATATACATTCATACCAATGTTTTCGATAATAAATGTTCTGCTTGGAACAAGAAAAGAAGTCTCAATAGCCCTTACAACATCTCTCTGTTTACTTACAGGAAATATAACATCAGCAAGTATATCTGAAACATTTATATTATTTGTTGTTTCTGTTCTTGCTTCAGTATTTGCAAAAAACATAAATAAAAGAAGCGGTATACTTCTAATAGGTGTTTTAATAGGTTTCTCATATATCTTAGCATCCATCCTTAACATAGCAAACTACACTAATGTAAATATAACACATGCTACTTTAATATTATCTTTCCTCAGTGGTATAGCACAGTCTCTTACTATTATGATATTTCTACCAGCTTTTGAGTACTTGTTAAACACAGCTACAATATTCAAACTTCAAGAACTTGCTGACCTAAACAATCCTTTACTTAGAGAGTTACAAAAAAAAGCACCCGGCACATACCATCACTCATTAAACTTAGGTGCATTGGTTGAAACTATAGCTAGAGATATTGGAGAAAATCCTAAACTTGCCTGTGTAAGTGGTTATTATCATGATATAGGGAAGTTAGAAAATCCATTGTTTTTTATAGAAAACACAAACATAAATGAAAACAGACATAATGGACTTAAACCAACACTTTCCACATCTATAATAAAATCACATGTTAAAAGTGGTGTTGAAATAGCAAAAAAACATAAACTACCTAAAGAGGTAATTAATGCTATAAAAGAACATCATGGAACAAGTTTTATTAGGTACTTTTATTCTAAGGCATTAGAGGAAAATCCTAATGTAGACAAAGCTATTTTTGTATACCCAGGTCCTAAACCACAGTCAAAAATAACTGCTATCATAATGCTTATAGATTCTATAGAAGCTGCAAGTAGAACACTAATACAACCTAAAAGAGAAGATATTGAAGACTTAATAAAAAGCATCATTAATGATAAAATAGTAACAGGTGAGTTAAATGACAGTGGGCTTACATTGAAAGATATAGACAAAATAGAAAAACTAACATTTAAGCATGTTATAACATCTTTTCATGAAAGAATTAAATATCCAAAAATAGAAGAAAAAAAGGTAACAAAAAACAACTAATGCACGTAGATGTTATAAACAATACTAAGTTTAGTATAAATAAAAAGTACTATAAAAACTTTTTAAGAGATACTGTTTTTGTATCAAAAATAGAAGGCACTACTACACTTGTATTTGTCGACAATGATGAAATAAAAAGGCTTAATAAAGAGTATAGAAATAAAGACAAAACAACAGATGTACTTACTTTTATTATAGATGACAACCCTCATTTATCTGATATAATTATATCTTATGAGTGGGTGTTAAATATTAAAGAAGAGTCGAAAGTAAAGTTAGAGGTATGCAAACTTATTATACACTCAATTTTACACATAAAAAACATACATCATACATATAGTAAAAAGTCTATTTTAGAGAACAGAAAAAAAATGAAAAAACTTTATAACAAAGTTATCGAATATAGAAAAACAAAAAAAGATTAGGAGTTACGTTTCATGAAAATAGCAAATCTTATTAAAAGCAAACTGGGGAAGTCTAAAAAAAACAAGTCTTCAGACCAGTCCGACTATGTAGACCTGAGAGGGTTAACAGAAGAAGAAAAAATCATTATAAAAAACACCATTTCACTAAACAGAAAAACTGTAAGAGAAATCATGGTTCCAAGAGTGGATGTTATAATGATACCACTTGATACTCGTTATGACAAAGTAATCAAGGCTTTTAATAAAGAAAGAAATTCAAGAATACCTGTTTATAAAGATGATATAGATGATATTGTTGGAATTTTATATGTTAAAGATTTAATAGAAATAGACAATAATAATTTCTCATTAAAAAGATATTTACACAAACCATACTTTGTACCTATCTCAATATTACTATCAGAGCTACTTAGAAACTTTAGAGAAAAACAAGTTCATATAGCTATCGTTGTAGACGAGTATGGTGGCTTCTCAGGTATTGTCTCAATGGAAGATGTTTTAGAACAGATAGTTGGAGACATTAAAGATGAGTTTGACGAGAGTGATGAAAATATAAAACAAAATGATGATGGTACATTTCTTTTTGATGCACGAGTAAAAATAGAAACATTTAATACATACACCGTATTACCACATTTATCTGATGAAGATGCTGATACTGTGGGTGGTTTTTTGTTTGTACACTTAGGTAGACTTCCTAAAAGAAACGAAATTATAGAGTATAAAAATTTCAAATTTACTGTTGTTGGTAAAAGCGGAAATATTGTAACAAAAATAAAAGTAGAGAAAAAAGATAACTCAAAAGAAAATACAGAGCCTAAAAGTTAGACTTTTTTAGTTATTAAAGTTTCGATAAACAAACTTAAACGGTATGTATATTTTGCCATTCTCGGCATAATCTCTTAAAAGACCTTCAGGTGGTGGGTTAATTTTAGAGGCATGTTCAATAGCTTTTTTACAAGAAGAGTCTAAACTTATTTGGTCTGTATTTGATTTTTTCAAAAACTTCTCAAAAGCAATACTTCCATTTTCATCTATTGAAATAAGAACCTCTACATTATCACTTCTTAAAAGCCCTAAATAATGAGCTTGATTTGGTATTGTTTTTGACCAAGAGTTCTGAATAGAATTAACCAAACTCTTAAAGTACCAATAATATTCCTCAGCCTTAGTACCTAACTGTAACACGCCAGTTTCACTAGAAAGCACTATAGCTCTACTTATACCCTCACTAAACGTAGAAGGTATTTTAGGCTCAGACGCTCTCGACACAGAACCTTCTTTTTTTTCCTTTTCAAACGCCTCATCCAAAACATATTCCTCATCATTAGCGTTTTTATTATTTTGATTCTTTTGATTATTATTAAGCATATCAAAAAAGTCTTTACTTTTTATCACTGAAAGCGTCGACTGATCTGTAATAAAAACATCAGGAACAACATTATCAAGCCCTGTTTGTTTTAGGCTTTTATCGGACACAAAAATACTGTCTTCATTTTCCTCTTCCTCAACATCAGGAGTATCAATTAAAAATACGTACTCATCATTTTTATCAATCAAATTCTCTTCCAACAAATCATACTTAAACAAAGACTCAAAAACATTTATATTTGTAGCAATAAACACAAAAATAAAAGCATGTATTAAAATAGAAAGTATAAAAGAAAACGTACTATCTTGTTCTTTACTCAATGAAAATTTCATAATAATATCTTATACCTACACAATATTTTACACAACATAACAAGTTTCACATGAAACAAAAACGACATAAAAAAGGCAGCC
>CAMRCO010000070.1 GCA_947040945.1 uncultured Spirochaetia bacterium | reverse complement strand
ATATATGGTTTGTATGGGCTATGATAGGTTTGTTAAATTGGTTTGTTTGTACTTTTATATATTATAAGTTCTTAAATAGTGCTAAATTTGATGCAAAGCAATAAAAAAACTAAACTTTAGTGCATTTTATAACATAGTACATTGACAGACATAATACTTTGTGTTATACTTAACTAAGAATTAAAGTAACAGGTAAAAATATTGTGACTATAAAAAAAATACACTTTACTATCAAGAATAATTTTTTAGTATTAATTATTTTTGCTTTATTTACAAACTTAGTATTTTCACAAGACACTGAACCAGCCAAAGATTATGAACAATCTAAGTTTGCCCTTAACTACAATTATTATGGCTTTCCATTTTTAGTCGAAGCAGGCTACACCTACAAAAAAAACTCATCTCAAATATTTTTTCCTTTAATTGGTGTCAGTATGGAAGAAAACACACTTTCATTCAACTTATTCTTAAATGCCAAAATGGAATATAGATATAAAAGATTTTATTTTCAATTGGGTTTTAAACAAGGATTAATACCGTCTGTTGGCGAAAGTTATGAATATAAAAACCTTGAAAATTATGGGCAGTTTAGAATAGGTCATTATTTTGAGAATGCTGACATTTCATACAGCTTAAATGTTGGAAATCTTTATTCTAGAAGCATTCATAATAAAGAGCTTTCGAACACATTCAAAGTTAATCACAATGTTAGTGTAAGTAGCTTGCTTTTCAGTGATGCGGCAAATACTCTCACTTTAGATACTTCTTTTGAGATAAACACTATGCCAAATAATGATGAGTATTCATATAGTTTTTCTGCAAGAATGCCATACACATTTTATCATTACTGGGGAGAGTTTAGCATAATGCCTTACATTGCCTATTCAGAATATTTTGAAGACTCTAAAAAAAACTATAGTATAGGGGATAACTATTTAAATAGTTTAATGATGACGACTATCACAGGGACAGAAGAGCAATATCAAGATTTATATAATTTTCTTTCATACATGCATCTTGAGTACAGATTTTATTTACGATTTTTACCAGATGCATTTAGCTCAATTTATATTGTGGCTTATGGAAATATAGGTTATGGAAAAAAAGTTTTACAATCATTTAACGATGGAGAAATACTCTATACTGCAGGCGGTGGCATTGGCTACAATATGTTTGGATCAGTACCAATGCAACTTACACTCGGAGTTGACAGGCTAAACCATCTTGTAATTAATTATGTTATTAGTGCTACAATTCATAAATTTTAAATATAAGGAAATACAAATGAAACGTTTGACACGAAAAATTATTTTGATTACTACAATACTCACTATTTCTGTTGGAGTCCTTTTTGGAGTAAAGAACAGTAAAGAAATGACGGCTTTGCAAAATGGATTCTATTCAGGCAAAGGAAATATTAACACATTAATGAGTGAAGCTCTTAATAGTGGTAAGTCAAAAATTGAAACGCAAACATACAAAAATGTTATTGCTGTTATGAAAATGCGATCAAGCACAGGCTCTAAGCGAGAAATATACAAAATGCTTAAAAGCACATTAAAAGAAAATGAGCCACTACTTTCAAAAACTGACACTGAGTACATGACTTCAGTTGCCGACTTAATGATTTCTTTACTAGATTTCTCTACACTATCTGAAATAATGGAGCTTGCAGGAAATGCGGATAAGTTATATGAAAAAGTTTTAAGCATAGACCCTAATAATTTTGGCTCATTAATTGGGCGTGCTATTGCGACGTCTTTTAAACCTAAGTTTGTAGGTGGTGGTATTGACAAAGGAATGCCATTATTTAAGAAAGCAGAAATTAATGCTAAAGAGGCATGGGAAAAACAGCTTATATATATATGGCTTTCTCAAGCTTATATGAAAATGGGTGATGATGTAAATTATAAAAAATATATGACACTCGCTGAAGGTATATTTACTGATGGTACATTCTTAAAAAAAATAAAAGAGATTAATAATGAAAAAAAGTCTATGTTTGACACAAAAACTTACTAAAATAATTTTTTTAATAGTTTTATCTCATTATACATTAACCGCAAATATTTCAGATGAAGCAGTTAATTTAATGAGTGAGCTTAATGCCAAAAATAATGAGTATTATTCAGGAGAGAGGCTTCTCAACACAAGTGAGGCAAAAGACATTATTGAAAAAATTAAAAACTCTAACACGTTAACAGATGATGAGAAAATATTTTTAAGCATAGAAGGCTATGCACTTTGGGCAAACACAAGCATAGCATCAGGCACATTTAAAGACGACTACCCTACTCTAAAAAATATATATGAAAATATAAAAAAAGATGTGAGCTTTAAGAAAGGAAACTCAGACGTCTACGCTTCATTCTCTGACTTTGCAAGTGCTATGATTCCTCTCGCAATGTTCAATGACAAGGCTTACTGGTATGTTTTTGTGGTAGACGGATATGACTATGCAAGAATAGCATTAATAAAAAATCCCGAGAACACAAAGGCAAGCGTTTTATATGGTATAGGTAGCTCTATACCTGTAAATTATTTAGCTAATAATCAATATTCAAAAAGCTTAAAACTTATGGAAAACACTGAAAGCTTAGAAAACTATATGATATTTAGAACTTATATATATAAATCAATATTATATATGAAAGTAAATGAAACGGAACTTGCATTTGATGAGCTTCTAAAAGCTGAAAATATGTACCCAAATGCCATGTTTGTATATATGCTTAGAGCCTCTTACGCCAAAGGGGGCACTGGTTTTGCAAGCCCTGAAGGTATATGATTAGATAACTTATTTTAAGGAGAGTAAAATTAATTATGATAAAATCTAAAAATATTTGTAAAGAATATAAAACAAAACATTATGATATTATAGCAAATAATAATATTAACATAAACATCACTAATGGTGAAATTGTTTGGGTAAATGGAGTATCGGGTGCTGGAAAGTCTACCCTACTTCATATACTTGGCAGTATCGATATTCCTACAAGTGGAAGCGTTTATTGGAATGACTGCGAAGTGTCATCATTAAACGACATCGAAAGAAGCCATTTTAGGCTGAACAATATTGGCTTAATACTACAATCTCTTGAATTACTTAAAACGCAAACAGTATTCGATAATATTGCTTTACCGCTACGTTTTATGAAATATGAAACTACAAAAATACAAAGTAAAGTTTCAAGCATATTAGAAGACTTAAATATTTCTAACCTAAAAACAAAAAAGCCAGAACAACTTTCAGGTGGGCAAAAACAAAGAGTAGCAATTGCTCGTGCATTGGTTACAGAAGCTAAATGTATTTTAGGGGACGAGATTACTGCAAATCTTGACGAGAATACAGCTAAGTTTATATATAAATATGTAAGAAACACAATTAAAAAAAGAAACGGTATAGGTTTTTTCATTTCGCATGACTCTTCAATAAAAGACTATGTAGACACAACATACACAATGAAAGACGGAATACTGGAGGCTACAAGATGAATATACTTAAACTTGCATGGGATAATTTATGGTATAACAGAACAAGAACTATATTAAATGTTCTATTAATAGTTGTAGCATTCACTTCTTTAATGTTTATAAGTGGATACAATAATTATTCAAAAGACGGCTTAATGCTTAGTGTTGTTGATGGAAACGGCTCTGTAGTAATCGCAGACATTTCATATTGGAATGTTAATAGTGAAAAAGTTAATATCATGAACAGTGATGACATAAGCGTAATAACTAAAAAACTAGACACTTATGAAAATGTTTTAGGCTATCAAAAAAAATTAGACGTGAGTGGCTTAATTGGAACAGAAAATAAGTCTAAGTTTTTTATGGGACATGCTTATGAGGACGTGTCGAAAATGCTCAAAAGTGTATCCTTAAAAAAAGGAAGCCCTATATTTAATGATGACTTTGACACTGTAATTTTAGGTGTAGACTTAGCTGACTACCTAAACGTTTCTTATGACGAAGACACATATTTAAACGCATTAAGTGATTTTGGATATGGCTTGAGTTTAGGCTCATTTCTCGCATCAGGTTCAGTTAGTTTTAACAATAGTTATGCTGACAGTTCTATGGTTTACTTTCCATTACCTGCGATATATAATGTGTTTAATATTGAAAATGGATCTGCTCACAATTTGATAGTATATTTAGATGATTATAATAAAGCGACTGAAATGAAAAATGAATTAAATGAATATTATTCTTCAAGTAATCTACCTTATGAGGCTCGTGATTGGAAAGATTTAAATGAGTTTATAATTTCTATTATTGATATGAATGATACTAATTATTTTATAGCACTTTTTATACTTGGTATTTTAGTATTTTTCGCTATTATGCAAACACTCACTACAAGTTTTCTTGAACGTTTAAGCGAGTTTGGAACACTTAGGGCAATAGGTATTAATATAAAAAATATAACCTTACTGCTTTTTTTAGAAATAATTCTTTTAGTTATTTTAAGCACAATAACTGGTATTATTGTTTCATATTTAGGAGCAACTATATTTAATAGTATGGGTATAAAGTTTACTCCACCAACCGCCACTGAAGGCTATCCTCTTGGTATAGTTCTAAAATTTAGAGATTGTATATTTATATTTGTATGGACATTATGTGTTTCAATGCTTGCAGCCATTTATCCAATATACAAAGTTGTAAAATTACGAATCATAGAGGTAATAAAATATGTATAAATTAATAATCATTCTACTACTTTCATTTATTTCTTTAGGAGAATTACACAGCCAAAATTTATTTTTAGAGTTTGCCAATATGTATAGAGGCGATGGTAAGCAACTTAAAATAGAAGGTGATTTAATTAATATAAAAAATAATATAGAAACACCTGAACCCTACAGCATGATTAAAAATAAGGATTACACTCTTTTATATTTCACAGCGAAAAATACTAAAACATTGTTTCTTGCTAATACTCAAGGATTTTTCATACAAGGAAAAAATCAAAAATCTCCTCTAAAAATATCAGGAAGCTATACTGTAACAGGTTCTGCAAACACTAGTGACGTTATGAGTTTTGATTATTTAGCAGACTATAAAGTAAAAAATATTATAAGTGCTAATGAAGTGGAGCTCTCAAGAATAAGGCGTGACGTTGCCTACAATGAGGCGATACTAAAAAGAGCATCATACGGATACACAATTGACTTTATTGACAATAGTGGCAAAACAATAAAAAGAGGCATTTATAAAACAGGTACTGTTTCAGGACATAAGGGGTTTCAAAGAATGGAGTTTCATAACCTCATTATAAACACAAATATGGTAACAGTATACACAACAACTAAAATAGAAAATGCTAATATAGCAAACTCTTTTTTTAGAAGTGAAAATATGGGCAGACTATTTTTATTATTTGAAAAGTAATGAGCATAGAAACCATGAAATATTTAAGGCTAATTTTATTATTTTTAATATTATTTTCAATATCACTTTATGGAGATATTTCACCAAGATTTGGAATAAAATCTGACTTTAGTTATGTCGACTTAAAAGACTCTGACTTTAGCCCTAGCTACATATTTAATAATAATACTCAATTTTATGCAGGATTTGAATATATTAGTTTTAGTTTTTATGCTTCAGTTAAACCTGCCCTAAAAATATACACAACCAACAATTTTGATATTAAGTTTCAAAATGGCAGTCTTATAAAAAGAAATGAGACAAGTGTCAAAGTTTCTTTTTTTTTCGAGGATGTTTATTTCTCTTATCAGGCTAACAATTTTGGAATTTATTTTGGAAAAAGAATATTTCATTTTGGGGAAGGATTTAATAGGCAATATATATTTGTGGGCAACAGTGTGATTAATGATGACTTTAATGCGCTATATAATGCAGAAATAAATATTTATCAAAACAATATTACTCACACAGTAGGCTTTATGCCCGACACAGAATCTATCGATAAACTTGAAGCACCACAATATTATTTAGGATGGTACTCTCTTAAATACTCAACCCCCTCATTAGGCATACTTGGCATAGCCGAATATTCATACGACGTTCACGGCAAGTCAAACGACCTCACACTCGGGCTTGAAACTTCATACATTTTTACTACAAGCATAAAATTATATGGCAATATTGTTTATGATATTTTATTTAAAAATTCTCTTGGCAAATCTAGTAATAATATAAAATCTTTAGTAGGCGTTAATTATACATGGGTCTATGATCACATTATTATAGTGCCAGCACTTGAATATTTTTATGAGGACAGCGACTCTTTTTTCTCACTAGCTCTCCACTCTAGTTTTTTCGACAGCCTACTTTCATTAACAAGCTCTTTTATTTATTCGAGCGATAATAAAGCAAACCTTATATTAATAACAGGCATTAATATAAATGATCAATTTACGCTTGACTTCACCTACAATACCCCACTTGACACAAGTGATGAGATTAAAAATATTTTTGAGATTTCCTTAGAATATAATTATTAAAGTTTAGCAATTCATTTCTATAAAAAATATTTAGATATATAATCATAATACTTAGTACTAACTTTACAAATAATATAAAAAATATTAAAGGAAGTAAAATGGATATAGAAATTATAAGAAAAGAAATTAGCGAGAAACTTAAAACAGCCTATGACCATATAGAAATATATAATGTCAATGAGCCATATAAAAATATTTTAGAGTCATATATTAATTCAAACCCTAAAAATGTTTCCGCATATTGTTTACTTGCAATAGTAATTGAAAGCATGATCAATTGTAGTGAAGAGAGAATGTATACATTAGAAAAATGTTATGAGGAAAACAAAGACACTTTTTCTGATGACGAATATTCTATGTGGGCAACATGTTCTGCTTATTTTATTTTTGACGATTATGGGTACACAGAAAACAAAAATAATTATAAAGCATTTAAGAATTTAGAAGAAGCGGCAAACCGCAAATCTAATTTTCATCAAACATATTGTATCTTAGGCGAATACTATTTTGTAAATGAATTATTTGATAAAGCAAGCGAGACATTTCATACTGCATACTCAATATCAAAAAACAAAAAATATTTATACTGTGAGGCATCATGTTTACTTAAAGCCTCTAAACATAAAGAAGGCATAAAAATACTTGAGTCGCTATACCGCTACCCTTTCCTTGAGGAACAAAAAGAATTTGATTTTAGCGTTGCCCTCGCACTAGGGTCTACACTTCTACTTACAAACGAAATAGAAAGAGCATCTGTTATTGCAAAAATATTATTAAATACAGACGCAAGCGAATTTTCCTGTATATATGACGACTCGCTACTGACAGATTTTTTATATACACTAGGTGATTTTCAATATGTAATTAATTTTTATAATGATAATGAATATTCTGAAGACTCCTCTTGGCGTAGTCAATATTTTTATTCACTTAAAATGCTTGGACAAAAAAAAGAAGCTACTCTAAAACTTGAAAGCCTTATTAAAGAATATGATGAGCTTATCTGTGACTATGAAGTTGATGACGAGTTTGAAACTGAGCTAGAAAAAGAAGAGACTATAGCCGAATTAAAAGAAACAATTGAGGGAATAAAAAAATGCTATACTGACGTGTTTGAACAAAACATAAAACCCACAACAGAACCATATTATGACATTACTTACGAATGCTATTATATAGGCTGTCCTCACCACGACACAAATTAAAGGAAACAAAATGAACATAGAAATTATGAGGCAAGAAATTAGTGAAAAACTTAAAACCGCTAATAATCGTGATGAGGGCTACACTCTTTTAGAACCATATAAAAATATTTTAGAATCATATATTAATTTAAACCCTAAAAATGTAGACGCATATTGTTTACTTGGAATTGTATTTTTTGACATGAGTGATGAAGAGACAGCAGTAGCTATATTAAAAAAATGTTATGAAGAAAACTATGACACTTTTTCTGATGATGAATATTCTATGTGGGCAACATGTTCTGCATATTTTGCATTCTATGAAACTGACGGATGTGAATACGATGGGTCGGAGGAAGAATATGAAATGCTAAAATTTTTAGAGGAAGCGGTAGTACGTAAGTCTAATTTTCATCAAACATATTATGGACTTGGCTGGTATTATTTTGGAAATAAATTATTTGAAAAAGCAAGCGAGGCATTTCATACTGCATATTCAATATCAAAAAACAGAACACATTTATACTGTGAGGCTATAAGTTTACTTGCCTCCTCAAAAAAATCTGAAGGCATTAAAATTTTAAAATCCCTTTATAGAGAATCTTTTATAGATGAAGAACTTGATTTTCAAATTGCTTTTATACTTGCCCGTGAACTTGCATTTGAAAATAAAATTACTGAAGCATCAATTATCGCAAAAAAATTATTAAAAAAAGAATATGACAAACATACTAAAGAATATCATTTTGACCAAGTATCATCGCCCGACGAAATATCAGACATGTTTTATTTATTAGGCGACTTTAATTATGTAGCTCATTTTTATGAAAATTATTATCACTTTGCTGACTGCAGTCATTGGCTAGTCAAATATTTTTATTCACTTAAAATGCTTAATGAAAATGAAAAAGCATACTCAAAACTCGAATATGTTATACAAAAGCTTGAAGAGGAAATTAGTGAAACTGAATTAGAAGACGACTGGGAAACTCCAGAAGAAAAAGAAGAGCATATAGCCGACACAAAGGAAACTATTGAGGACATAAAAAAATGCTATAATGACGTGTTTCAGAACAACATGAAACCAAGCATAGAGCATTACTACGACATAATTTATAAGTGTTATTATATAGCCTGCCCTCGCCACGACACAGATTATAATGAAACAAAATGAATATATAATACTATAATATAAAGGAACTTTACCAATGATAATGTATTTTCACGAAACTGATATGCCAAGTGATAAAGCTATGATAAAATTTTTATGGCAAAATTATTTTCATGATAGTTATATTACTGCTATTACTTTTGAAGGAAAGGATATAATTATTACACTACAGTCAGACAGAGATTGCCAAGAGGCGTATGAGAAAAATCCAGCCACCTGCACTTGGGACCATCGAAATGAACATAAATCTGAAAAATATACATATCATTTAATTTTTAAAAATGTAGATTACTATACTCAAGAAAATGATAACTCTTACTTTATTTATTCTAGCGGAATTTTCAAGCAGTGTATTTATCTAGATGGGTATTTTAAAGATACACACTTTAGAAAAATGTTATCTAAAGAGAGAAATTACCATTTATATCATTTTATCATTTCAACAACATCAGGCTATATAGATATACTTTTTAAAAAATTTAATATTAGAAAAAAACAAGGACATGTCAACTACTCTCACGAAGTTTATCCAGCGAAAACAAAAAAAATGATGGAAGCATTATTCAGTAGAGAAAAAATAAAACCAAATGAAATTGATATAGTTCATAACGAGATAGAGTGTTTTAATTTAAGCGAAGATGTAGATTTAGATGACACAAGTATGATTGATAAACTACAAGTTTTACATTTTTTAGAAGATAAAGATATACTTAAATATTTAAGACTTGTTATAAATCTCTATCCTAATTTTGAATGTACATCTGTATTTGTTGCTTATTTATTAGGATTTTATGGCGATAAATCTGATATTAGTAAAGTCAAAGATATCTATTTTAAGACTACAGATATAGATAAACGTTATATACTAGAATCTATTGAAAGACTTGAAAATATTTAGCGAATAAAATTAAAATGCTTTTCCTATGACTAAAGAGTATATATAAATTCTAAAAGGGAAACAAAATGAACATAGAAATTATAAGAAAAGAAATTAGAGATAAACTTAAAACTGTTTATGGTCATGATGAGATTTACGCTGTTTGTGAACCGTATAAAATTATTTTAGAAAGTGAGATTAACTTAAACCCTAAAAATATAGAGGCATATTATTTACTTGCAATTGTACTTTGTGAAATGAATGATGTAAAATTATCAATAAATATATTAGAAAAATGTTATGAGGAAAACAAAGGCACTTTTTCTGATGATGAATATGCTATGTGGGCAACATGCCATGCATATTTTATTTTTGATGACTACGGCTATACTGAAAACAAAGGCGAACATAAAGTAGTAATGAACGCCGTAAAACATTTAAAAGAAGCGACAAAGCGTAAATCTAATTTTCACCAAACATATTACGCCTTAGGTGGATACTATTTTGCAAATGAATTGTTTGATAAAGCAAGCGGGCTATTTCATACTGCATATTCAATATCAAAAAATCGAAGACATTTATATAGTGAGGCTATAAGTTTACTTGCCTCCTCAAAAAAATCTGAAGGAATTAAAATATTAAAATCACTTTATAGAGACTCTTTTATAGACGAAGAACTTGATTTTCAAATTGCATTTATACTTGGTCGTGAACTCGCACTTATGGGGGAAATAAACGAAGCATCTAAAATTGCCAATATATTGTTAAACAAAAAATACGATAAATATACCAGTAAATATAACTTTAGTTATAATATTGTATCGCAACCTGATGAAATAGCAGACTTTCTATATATATTAGGTGATTTTAATTATGTTTCTAAATTTTATGAAGATAATTCCCCTTGTGCAGAAGACATCTCTTGGCTTGGACAATATTTTTATTCACTTAAAATGCTTGAAAAATATGAAGAAGCATATTTAAAACTGAATAATTTTATAGAAGAAGTTGAAAGTAAAATTCGTAAGTGGGAAATAAAAAAATGCTATACTGACGTGTTTGAGAACAACATGAAACCAAGCATAGAGCCTTACCACAACATAGTTTGCGAATGCTATTATATAGGCTGTCCTCGCCACGACTGTGAAAATTAAATTAACTTTTTTTATTGAACTTATATATAACTTTTTCAAATATCAGAGTTTAATTCTCTAAGCCTTAAAATTAAAAATAGGGATAAGCCTTTCGATTATTGTGGCAGTAGGCTCAATGTTTTCAATAATCTCTGTATAATTTTTATAAGCAAATGGGCTTTCATCTATTGTCCTTTTATTAACGCAAGTAGAATAAATGCCTTCCATAGATTTTTGATAGTCTTCAAATTTAATCACTTCTTTAGCCTTGCCACGAGAATAAAGCCTGCCCGCTCCATGTGGTGCCGAATAATTCCAGTCCTCATTGCCTTTGCCCTCACAAATTAAAACTCCATCACGCATATTAAGAGGTATAACAAGTTTTTTATTTTTCTCTGAAGCTATAGCCCCTTTACGCAAAATAGAAGTTTCAGTGTCTATATAATTATGTGTAGAAATTATTTTTTCAATGTAAGTTAGCTTTAATTTCTCAATTATAATTTTCAGCATACACTCTCTGTTATCACTCGCAAATTGTTGAACTATTTTCATGTCATGTAAATAATCTTTCATGTTCTCGCCAGTAAGATAAGCTAACTCTTTTTCCGTAAAGTTTTTATTATTGTTTAGCCATTCTTGTTTTCTTGTGTCTTCTATTTTTTCTAAGCACTCAAGCTTAACATCTTTTATAGTTTTTTCAGCAAGTCTTTGATAATACACAGCTACAGCTTGCCCAATATTTCTTGACCCACTATGCACAGCAACCGCATTTTTATAAGCCTCAATAAAATGATTACCTCCACCAAGAGAGCCGAGTGAATACTGCGACCTATCTCTTGCCTCGTCATCAAGGTGTTTCCAACATTTCATATTTTCAAAAGGATATTCTTTTCTAGTTTTATGAATATTAAATCCGTAAGGAATATGCTTTCTTATAACTTTATCAAGCTCCTCTACTTTGTCAGATAAATCTTCTTTAACAAAAACTATATTTACTCCACAGCCTATATCAACACCAATTAAATTTGGGCAAATTTTATCTGTGATAAGCATAGTTGTCCCAACCGAACAACTTCTCCCAACATGAACATCGGGCATAATTCTTATATGTGCATTTTCGCCAAGCCTACTATTGCTCATATTCACAATTTGAACATAAGCTCCATCATCTATATTTTCAGTAAATATTTTAACTTTACCATATCTTGTATCTAGTTCCATAATTTCTCCATTCCAGTATTTTATCACAACCATTACAAATATTATACTAGTTTTTTCTTATTAATTTTTTCCATACCATATTGATATGACTCGTCAATTAACGATTTTGATAACTCAAAAGTTTTTTTGAGGGATTCACAATACATACCAAGCTATTCCACATACACAGGATATGGCATAATATTTTTTTTTGTGTGAAATCAAAATCCATGTCTACAATTCCTCCAGCAGTGGTGGGCATTTTGGTAGCCACCAAATAATTTATTAAAACTTTCTTTTCTTATACCTAAATTAATACGAAAAGTGTTCTCACGATTTAGGTTAGAGCTTTTATCATTTTTTCTAATCCCCAACATATATTACCCCATCTTTTTTTTCGCTTATGAGCATAAATTTTGCTAATAATGATTTTAATAATTTATATTCTTTATCATACATATATTTATACTCTTTCACTTTAACTCTAGCATAAATATTTCTAATAATTGCTTGAATGCACTTTGTGTGTAGTCTACCATCCCCATATTCATCAATATTAATAGTCAATCCTGTTTCTTGATATATTTTCTTAAAGATAAAATACAATAGTTCTAAATCTTTTTCTGTAAGAGAAAATATCGGGTTTCTAAATTTCTTATCTTCGTTATCATGTATATCTAGCATTATACATTCCCCCCAACAATCAAAG
>CAMRCO010000069.1 GCA_947040945.1 uncultured Spirochaetia bacterium | reverse complement strand
ATAATAGGGACTCTTATTCTAGTCAGCCCTTATTTATTGATGATGAATAATCAATATTATAAAGCATTTAGATCCAATAGTACAAATAAATCAAATTAACTCATAATTGTTTTGATGAATATTTTAAGGAACTATTTGGAGAAATAAAAGTTCTGTAGCTAGTTTTAATTAAGAGTGCAGAGTTTGTATAGGTATATTTTAAAATGTTTTAGGGGTTAATTTAATTTTTTATAAATAGGATTATTTTTATGAAAGAGAATAGTAAGTACCCAATGCTTGAAATTGACTTAACAAAATTAAAACACAATATCGACAGCATTACTTCTATTTGTGAAAAAAGTAATATTAAAGTAGCGGGTGTAGTAAAGGGTTTTAATGCTATTCCTTCAATGCTTGAGGTATATGCTAAATCAAAATGTTCAAGTCTTGCGAGTTCTCGAATAGAGCAACTTATAGAATGTAAAAAAATAAATCAAAATATGCCAACTATGATGATAAGACTACCTATGCTTTCAGAAATAGAGTTGCTTGTTAGATATGCGGATTCAAGCCTTAATAGTGAAGTGATAATACTTGAGGCATTAGAAAAAGAATGTAAACGTCAAAAAAAAATACATAATGTCATTTTGATGGTTGATGTTGGCGATTTAAGGGAAGGAATTTTTGACACTGAAACTGTGATAGAAATTGCATTAAATATTGAAAAAAATATGTCATGTCTTCATCTTTTAGGATTAGGTATTAACTTGGGCTGTTATGGAGCAATAGAGGCTACAGTTGAAAAGATGAATGAATTAATTAGTGTGGCTGAATTGGTAGAAACGGCTATTTCTAGAAAGTTAGAAGTATTGTCTGGAGGCAATACAACTTCTATGCCATTGGTGTTTAATGGAAGTATGCCAAATAGGATTAACCATTTACGTATAGGTGAGGGGTTATGCTTAACTTATGACTATGGTAAATTTTTTGGTATAGACAGCAGTTTTCTACATCAAGATGTTTTAGTGCTAAAAGCTGAAGTTATAGAGATTAAGGATAAACCTAGTTACCCAATAGGAACAATAGGTCATAATGGCTTTGGACATTATCCAAGCTATATAGACAGGGGGATAAGAAGAAGAGCATTACTTGCTGTCGGGAAAGTTGATTTTGGCGAAGTGGAAATGATTTTTCCAAAAAATGAAAAAATAGAAATTGTTGGAGCTAGCAGTGATCACTTAATAATTGATATCGAAAACTCTAAAAACGAAATTAAAATAGGGGACATTTTAAATTTTGAATTAACATATCTTTCAATGGTTTATGCTAGTGGCTCTAGGAATGTTAAAAAAAGTATATTAGAATACTTTAAGGGTTGACTTTTTGTATAGAATTTATTATGTTTGCACTTGACATTTATGTTATTATTATATATATTATCATACTGTATATTTTAATGTGTACAGGTTTTTCTGTACTTTTTACTAAGGAGTAGTATAATGGCTAGTGCCAAGATTAAAACTGAGCAGGTGAACTTACAGTGTAGTGAATGTAAACGTAAGAATTATATAACTACTAAAAATAAGCAAAATGTTCAGGAAAAACTTGAACTTATGAAGTATTGTGGATTTGATAGAAAGCACACGCTTCATAAAGAAATAAAGGTTTCTAGGTAAGAGACTGTTTTGGGTCAGTAGTTCAATTTGGTAGAGCACCAGTCTCCAAAACTGGGTGTTGCAGGTTCGATTCCTGTCTGACCTGATTATTAAGAAATAAAACGAGGTTTTTTTATGGCGAGTACTAAAAAGAATAAAATGTCTAATTATTTTAGCGAAGTGAAGAAAGAGCTTTTCGAAAGAACAGTTTGGCCTTCGCGTCAAGATGCATTATCGCAAACGATAATTGTTATAGTTCTTCTTGTATTGGCGTCAATTAGTCTTGGTTTTGTAGACTATAGTGTTACATTTCTTACAAAAGCTTTGTTTGAGGGTGACTTAGTGAATACGCTTATATCTTCAAAGGTTACTCTTTTTTCTGTTTTAGCTTTTGTTGTTTTGTTTGTTGTTTATTTAGCTGTTAGATATGTTAGAAAAAATAGGTATAATAGGTAGTTTTTTTTATATGTTAGATATTACTGAAAAAGATTATAAATGGTATATAGTTCATACTCAATCTGGTTATGAAAATAAGGTGCGTGAAAGAATACTTAAACGTGCTCAAGAGATGGGTATGTCTGATTTAATTAAAGATGTGTATTTGCCATCTGAAACTATAAAGAGCATGAAAAACGGAAAGAAAGTGAGTAAGGAAGAATACTCGTATCCGGGTTATGTTTTGGTTAGTATGATTATGAATGATGCGACTCACTCTATGATTAAAAGAACGCCAAGTGTTGCTGGTTTTGTAGGTTCTCATGCTACTGTTAAAGAAGAAAGTCGTATAATACCTACTCCATTGAGCGATATTGATGTTGCTCGTATATTTGAAGATAAAAACAATGATTCTAAGAGCGACTTGAGTAGCGAGCTTATGCGTATGGAATATGACATAGGGGAGCGTGTTCAGGTTATAGATGGTCCTTTTAATGGGCTTAATGGTATTATAGGAAGTATAAATCCTGATAAAGGTAAAGTAGTCGTTAATATAGAGATATTTGGGAGAAGTACTCCTACGGAACTCGACTTCTTGAAAGTAAAAAAAATATAGTAAAAACTTAAAAGGATAAAAGAAATGGCTAAAAAAGTAACTGGTATTATAAAGGTGCGTATAGCTGGAGGAGAAGCGACTCCTGCTCCACCACTAGGGCCTGCGCTTGGTCAGAAACAAATACAAATTCCTGCTTTTGTTAAAGACTTTAATGCTAAAACTTCTAAAATGAAAGGTCAAGTTCTAAATACTCTTATAACAGTATATGAAGACAAGTCTTATACATTTGTTGTTAAGGGAGAATCTACAGCTAGACTTATTAAAAAGAAGCTTGGAATAGATAAAGGTTCTGGTGAGCCTAATAAAACTAAAGTTGCGACAATCACTCAGCAGCAACTTGCAGAAATTGCACAAGAGAAACTTGAGTATTTATCAGCTAATGATATAGAGGCTGCTAAGAAAATTATAGCAGGTTCAGCACGTGCTATGGGAATTAAAGTAGAAAAATAAAATAGTTTCTTTTTGAACTGTTTTGTTATATAAATTTTGAGCATACCATTTTTGGTTTAATAATTTAAAAATGGAAGTAACGTTAAAAAAAGGATAAGAATATGGCGACTATAGTCAAAAAATCTGGTGGTAAACGTTACGACGCTATTAAAAAATCTGTAGACAAACTAAAGTATTATACTTTTGAAGAGGCTATAGACTTAGCTCGTAATAATGCGACCGCAAAATTCGATGAGACTATTGAGATTACAGTAAATCTTAATATTCTACAGAAACACTCAATAAGAGACACAGTATCGTTTCCTAATGCGTTCGGAAAAGAGCGTATTGTAGCGGTTTTTGCACAAGGTGAGAAAGCTGAAGAGGCTAAAACTGCAGGGGCATCATTTGTTGGATTTGAAGACCTAATTGAAAAAATTAAAGGTGGATTTACTGAATTTGATGTAGCTATATCTACTCCTGACTTAATGAAGGAAGTTGGTAAGCTTGGTCAGGTTTTAGGAAGAAAGGGTTTAATGCCTAATCCTAAAACAGGTACAGTAACACTTGACATAGCAGCAGCTGTAAAAAGTTTTAAAAGTGGACGCTTTGAATATAGAGCAGACAAGAACGGAATTGTTAGAATTGGTATAGGAAAAGCTTCTATGCAAACTAATGAACTTGTTCAAAACTTCAAAACTTTTTATGATGAAATAATAAAAAAGAAGCCTACTGACTTGAAAGGTGAATATGTGAAGTCAATTGGTGTAACATCTACTATGGGTGTTGGTATTAGAATTGAGCATAAAAAGATAAAATTATAAAAATTTAGCTAATAGCTATTTATATTAATTCAGTTTGTATCGTGTGATCCCGCGTTATAAATAAATTGATGTGAATTGTTTAATATATTAGATAAAGGGAGGAACATGCCTAATAAAAAAAATCTAGAAACTGTTTCTTTTCTTAAAGACAAGATTAATGAGTGTGCAGGACTTATATTTTTTGACTATCGTGGTGCGAGTGTACTTCAACTTACAAACCTCAGAAAAGAACTTGCGAAGGGTGGTTGTGTATTAAAGATTTGTAAAAACTCTTTAGTAAACATTGCTCTTAAAGATCTCGGTAGAGATGTTAAAGATGATTTCTTTATTAATCCTACTGCTGTTGCGTTTGCTGGAACAGATGTACCACTAGCAGCTAAAGTAATTAGTGATGCTAGTAAGAAAAATGATAAGATAAAAATTAAGGGTGGCTACCTTGGTGTAGATTCTTTAGATGCAGCTACTGTAAAAGTTGTAGCGTCTATACCTCCAAGAGAAGTATTGCTTTCTCATTTGGTTACAGCACTCGAGTCTCCTATATCAAGCTTTGTTTATTCTACTGGAAGTATTATATCAAGTCTTGTTTATACACTCGAAGCTGTCAAAGAAAAGAAGTCAGCTTAAAAAAATTGAAAGTTTGAAATAAAAAAGGGAGAAAAATTATGGCTATAAGTAAAGAAGAAATTCTACAAGCGATAGAAGAGATGAAAGTTATAGAGCTTCACGAGTTAGTTGAGGCTATTAAAGAAAAATTTAACGTAACAGCAGCTATGCCTGTTGCATCAGCGGCGGCGGCTCCAGCTGATGGTGGTGGTGCAGCTGAAGAAGAGAAGCTTGAGTTCGACGTTATATTAGTTAGTTTTGATGCAGCTCAGAAAATTGCTCTTATTAAAGAAGTTAGAGCAGCTACTGAACTTGGTCTTAAAGAGGCTAAAGATGCTGTAGAAAAAGGTGGAGAGACAATAAAAACTGGAGTACCTAAAGCAGAAGCTGAAGAGATTAAGAAGAAGCTTGAAGCAGCTGGCGGTAAAGTTGAAATTAAGTAATAAAACTTTTTTAATTATAAGTTTAATCTAATTAAGAGGGGTGTTAATTCACCCTTCTTATTAGTATGTAAAAGATATATACTTGGGAGATCTTTCATATGTCAAATAGTAACAAAGTTGATAATAAAATATACGCTGAAAGGGGGGTTGAGTTTGCTAAAAAATATAAGATTGAGAATGGTAGAGTTAATTTTTCATCAGCAAAGCATGTTTTAGATCCGCCAGACTTTCTCGCTATACAAAAGGAATCATACAACGATTTTTTACAAAGGGATGTTCCTGAGCATAAGCGTAAAATCCAAGGGTTACAACAAGTATTAAATAATATATTTCCTATAGTAGCACAAAATGAAAAAATGCAAATTGAGTTCATTTCATATTCTATAGGTGAGCCAAAGATGTCAGAGCGTGAAGCTCGTCGTCGTGATAAAACGTTTTCATATCCGTTTAAGATTAAAGTACAATTAACTGTACGTGATCCTGAAAGGATTATCGAACAAGATATTTTTGTTGGTGAAATTCCCGCAATGACTGATAGAGGCACATTTATTGTAAATGGTGCTGAACGTGTTGTTGTTTCACAAATTCATAGATCTCCGGGTGTTGTTTTTAACAGGAGTGATAAGAATTCTATATTTGTAGCTAAAATTATTCCAGATAGAGGTACTTGGCTTGAGTTCGAGCTAGATACTAGAAAGGATATAATGTATATTAGAATTGACAGAAAGAAAAAACTTCCTGTTACAGTATTTTTAAGAGCTATAGGGATACAAAAAAATGAAGATATATTGGAGCTTTTTTATAAAGTTGAAAATATATCATTACAAAAACTTTCTGATGAAGATAAAAAAGAAGCACTAATTGGTAGAAGGTCATATTCTACTGTTTATGATAAAGAGAACTTAGAAGAGAAAATATTGAACCCGGGTGAACTTATAAACACAACACTTGCTGAAAGGCTTGTTATGGGTGAAATTGAAGAGATTAAAGTTCTTGATATGAGTGAGATTAAAGATAATATCACTATTATAAACACACTTGATAAGGACACAACTGAAAATCAAGAAGATGCTTGTATTAAAATATATAGTATTATAAGACAAGGGGAGCAGGCGGTTGCTGAAACTGTTATAAAAACATGTAGCGATTTGGTGTTCGATCCTAAAACTTATGACTTAGGTGATGTTGGTCGATATAAAATTAACAAAAGACTTAACTTTCCTGAAAGTGAACAGGATAGAGTTTTAAGACATAAAGATATTACTGAAACTATAAAATTCCTTATTAAGGTTTTTATTAATGAAGAATCTTTAGATGATATAGACCATTTAGGAAATAGAAGAATAAGAAGTGTTGGAGAATTACTTTCTAACCAAATAAAAATGGGTTTTGCTCGTATGGAGCGTATAACTCGTGAACGTATGCAGATGCAAGACATGGATGCGATTACTCCACAATCACTTGTAAGCATAAAACTTGTTCAGTCAGTAATAAAAGAGTTTTTCGGAACAAGTCAGCTTTCACAGTTTATGGATCAAACTAATCCATTAGCAGAGCTTACACATAAAAGAAGATTAAATGCTTTAGGGCCTGGTGGACTTACAAGGGACAGAGCAGGATTCGAAGTTCGTGACGTACACCATACACACTATGGTAAAATATGTCCGATTGAAACTCCTGAAGGACCGAATATTGGACTAATTGTTTCTCTTGCTACATATTCAAGACTAAACAAACACGGCTTTTTAGAAACCCCTTACAGAAAAGTTGATCATGGTGTTGTTACAGATAAAATTGAATATCTTACAGCTCATGATGAAGAAAGATTTCACATAGCTGATGCTAACACAACATTAAATGATGACAATACATTTAGAGATAATTTAATAGCTGCAAGATATAGAGCGGCATTCCCATATACATCACCAGAAGATGTTCAATATATGGATGTGTCTCCTCAGCAAATTGTATCTCTTTCAAGTTCATTAATTCCATTCCTTGAACATGATGATGCTAACCGTGCGCTTATGGGTAGTAATATGCAACGTCAAAGTGTACCACTACTTTTCCCAGAAGCTCCTATTGTAGGTACTGGTGTTGAAAGTAAAATATGTCAGCCGGGTATTGGAATAACAGTTCATGCTACAAGAAGTGGTAAGGTTATAAGAGTTAAGCATGATGAAGTTTTAATTAAACCTACAAAACAAACTGATAAAGATGATTTTGACAGATATGACTTAATAAAATATCAAAGAACGAATCAGGATACTAATTTCCATCAAAGACCTGTTGTATCTGTAGGCGATATTGTAAGAGCGGGTGACTTGCTTGCTGATGGACCTGCTACTGATTTTGGTGACTTAGCACTTGGACGCAATGTGCTTACAGCGTTCATGATTTTTGAAGGATACAACTTTGAGGATGCTATTTTACTTAGCAAACGATTGGTTCATGAAGATGTGTTTACATCTATACATATAGAAGAGTTTTCAGTTGAGGCTCGTGAGGCTAAAATTGATAAAGAAAGCATAACTCGTGATATTCCTAATGTGTCAGAAGATTCATTTAGAAATCTTGATGAACGTGGAATTATTAGAGTTGGTGCGAGCGTTAAGGCAGGCGATATTCTTGTTGGGAAGGTTACGCCGAAGGGTGAAACTGAAATTACTCCAGAATATAAATTGCTACACTCTATATTTGGTGAGAAAGCTCGTGATGTAAAAGATACTTCACTTAGAGTTCCTCATGGAAAAGATGGTACAGTTATTGATGTTCGTGTTTATAGCCGTGATAATGGTGATGAACTTAAGCCTGGTGTTGAAGAAGTTGTTAAAGTATTTTTAGCTAAAAAGCGTAATATACAAGAAGGCGACAAAATGGCTGGACGTCATGGTAACAAGGGAGTTGTTGCTAAAATAATGGAAATTGAGGATATGCCACACTTAGAAGACGGTACTCCAGTTGATATATGTCTTAACCCGTTAGGTGTACCTTCTCGTATGAATATAGGGCAGGTTATTGAGATGTTACTTGCATGGGCAGGACATAAAATGGGTGTTAAGTTTGCTTGTCCAGTATTTGAAGGACCTAAAGAAGAGGCTTTACTTAATGCTATGGTTGAAAGTGGTATGACTGCTAATGGTAAGGTACCCCTTTTTGACGGACGCACAGGTGAGAGATTTAAGAGTGATGTTGCTGTTGGATATATGTATATGATGAAGCTTAATCACTTGGTTGAAGACAAGGTTCATGCTAGAAGTACAGGGCCTTATTCACTTATAACGCAACAGCCTTTGGGTGGTAAGTCACAGTTTGGTGGACAAAGACTCGGAGAGATGGAAGTGTGGGCACTTGAGGCTTATGGAGCTGCTAATATGCTTCAAGAGTTTTTAACTGTTAAGTCAGATGACATGACAGGACGTGCGAAGATATATGAATCTATAGTTAAAGGAGATGTTATATCAACTCCTGGAATTCCTGAAAGTTTCAATGTATTAGTTCAAGAGCTTAGAGGGCTCGGACTTAATATTACTATACATGATGAGAATGGTGAAAGACTGCCATCAACAGAAAAAGAGCTTAGACAAAAAACTAAGAAACAAACAAAGATTTTTAAGTAAAATAGAAAAGGGTTTTAATATGCAATTTACTAATTTTGACCAATTAAAAATAAGTCTCGCAAGTGCTTATGCTATGCGTGAGTGGAGTTATGGCGAGGTTAAAAAGCCTGAAACTATTAATTATCGTACACTCAGACCAGAAAAAGACGGGCTTTTTTGTGAGAAGATTTTTGGAACTACAAAAGAGTATGAATGTTATTGTGGTAAGTTTAAGAGTATACGTTATAGAGGCGTTATATGTGATAAGTGTGGAGTAGAAGTTACTCATTTTAAGGTTCGTCGTGAACGTATGGGACATATTGAGCTTGCGGCTCCTGTTGCTCATATATGGTATTACAGAAATACTCCTTCAAGAATAGGGCTACTTCTTAACATGTCGATGCAAAGTGTTCGTAGTGTACTTTACTTTGAGCGTTATGTTATAATTGATCCGGGTGATAGTGAATTATCTAGAGGCGACCTTCTAACTGAAGAAGAATATAATGATAAACTAGATGAGTTTGGTGATTCAATAAAAATAGGTATAGGTGCTGAGGGTGTACGGGATATGCTTCGTGACCTCGACCTTGATGAGAATATTGTAAAGCTTCGTGAAGAGATGATTAAAAAAGCTGAAAAAAGTGATAGACGTTTAAGAAAAAGACTTGAAATATTTGAAGATTTTAAGGCAAGTGGAAATGATCCTTCTTGGATGATACTTGATGTTATACCAGTTATTCCACCTGAACTTAGACCTATGGTACAGCTTGACGGTGGACGTTTTGCTACAAGTGATTTAAATGATCTTTACAGGCGTGTTATAAACAGAAATATAAGACTTAAAAGACTTTTAATTTTAAGAGCACCAGATATTATTGTAAGAAATGAAAAAAGAATGCTTCAAGAATCGGTTGATGCATTATTTGATAATACAAAACGTAAAAAGATGGTGAAAGGACCTGGTAACAGACCACTTAAATCTTTATCAGACATGCTTAAAGGTAAGCAAGGACGTTTCCGTCAAAACCTTTTGGGTAAGCGTGTTGATTACTCAGGACGTTCTGTTATTGTGGCAGGACCAAGACTTAAAATGCATCAGTGCGGACTTCCTAAAAAAATGGCAGTTGAATTATTTAAGCCATTCATAATGAGGAAACTCGTTGAAATAGACAGTGCTCATAATATTAAGAGTGCTAAAAAATTGGTTGAAGAACTTAAAGATGATAAAGTATGGGCAGTTTTAGAGGAGATTGCTAAAGAGCATCCAATACTTCTAAACAGAGCTCCGACACTGCACAGATTAGGTATTCAAGCATTTGAACCTGTCTTAATTGAAGGAAAAGCTATACAACTTCATCCGCTTGTATGTCATGCTTATAATGCTGACTTTGATGGAGACCAGATGGCTGTGCATACTCCTTTATCTGCTGAAGCACAAATTGAAGCATGGACTTTAATGCTTGCACCTCATAACATATTAAACCCAGCTAATGGAGAGCCGATTGTAAATCCTACTCAGGATATAGTTCTTGGAATAAGTTATCTTACAAGACTTAGATCAGGCGTTAAGGGTGAGAATAAAATATTTGCTTCTGAAAAAGATGCATTACTTGCTTATGATAATTATATAATTGATATTCAAGCAAGAATTAAAGTTTTAATGAAAGATCCTCTTACAGGTGAAGAGAGCTTCCTTGAAACATCTGTTGGAAGAATCATGTTTAATGAAAATATGCCAACTGGTTTGGAATATCAAAATGATGTCTTCAACAGTAAAAATCTTGCTAAGTTAATTCACACAATATATTTAAGATATGGTACTGCAAAAACAGTATTAACACTTGATAAAATAAAAGAGCTTGGCTATAAAAGTGCTACTATATTTGGATCAACTATTTCACTTGACGACATTGTAATACCTTCTATTAAAAAAGAAGAGATTGCTAAAGCGAATAAGGAAGTAGAAAACATTCAAGGTCAGTATATGGCGGGTGTTATGACTGATCAAGAAAGAGGTCAAAAGGTTATTGACTTATGGACATCAGTTGAAACTAAAATATCTGATGCCATGATGGCTGAGTTAGAAGTTGACCAAGACGGTTTTAACCCAATATATATTATGGCGAACTCTGGTGCTCGTGGTAGTAGACAGCAGATTAGACAGCTTGCTGCTATGCGTGGACTTATGGCAACTCCTTCTGGTGAGATTATTGAGCTTTCAATTACTTCAAACTTTAAAGAAGGTCTTACTGTTCAGGAATACTTTATTTCGACTCACGGTGCTCGTAAAGGTCTTGCTGATACGGCGCTTAAAACTTCTAATGCTGGATACCTAACAAGGCGTCTTGTTGATGTGGCGATTGGTGTTGTTGTATCACAAAATGATTGTGGAACGACTAAAGGTATTAAAGTGTCGGCTATTAAGTCGGGTGATGAGATTATTGAGCCACTAAAAAATAGAATTATAGGATTCTTTAGTAATAATACTATTTATGATCCTAGTACTAGAGAGGTTATTTGTGCTCATAATGCTGAAATTACAGAAGATGTTGCTGATCAAATAGAGGCTGTTGGAATAGAAACTATTGACATTAAACACCCTTTAACATGTGAAAGTATTGTGGGTATTTGTCAAACGTGTTATGGAAGAAGTCTTTCATCAAATACTTTAGCTTCAATTGGAGAGGCTGTTGGTGTTGTTGCCGCTCAAAGTATAGGGCAGCCGGGAACACAGCTTACTATGCGTACTTTCCACATTGGAGGAGTAGCTTCTCAGTCAGTTGAAGAAAATGAAGTTAAAATAAGCTATCCTGTTTATATAGAAAGTCTTGCAAGTTATGTAACTGAGCCTACATCAAAAATACGTATAACAGCTAGAAAAGGTAATTTGACTGTGAGACGTGTTTTAGAAAAATATGAGTTATCAAAAATTGAAAATATTAAATATGAAGACAATGCTAAAATTTTAGTAAATGATATTTTAGCTATTGACTCAGATGGAAATGAAATTCGATCAAAACATAAAGCAGTTCTAAAAATAACAGAGGATAAAAAATATTTACTTTTAACAGGGTCTGAATATACTACTGCAGTTAAAGTAGGTTCTGTTTATAGAGTTAATGAACATGAATATATTGAGGCTAACACTGTTATAGCAGAGTTTGATGCTTATAATGAACCTATTATTGCTGAAAAATCAGGTATTGTTAGGTATCAGGGTATTACTCTTGGTATCACAATGATTGAGTCAGTTGATGAGCAGACTGGAAATATTACAAAAACTATACAAGACGTTAAAGGACAAGACAGACCTCCGAAAATTCTTGTTGTAAGTGATGATGATGTGTTTGAAACAGATATTCCTAATGGAGCTCACTTGGTAGTAAATGATGGGGAGAAAGTTAATATCGGTGAAACACTTGCTAAAACTACACGTATACAGCAAAAGAGTTTGGATATTACAGGTGGATTACCTCGTGTACAAGAGCTTTTAGAGGCACAGAAACCTAAAGATGCTGCTATTATAGCGGGTATTGATGGTAGAGTTGAGCTTAAGGGTACTATCAAGGGTAAGAAGAGTGTTTATATAGTTGATGAAAGAGATGAAGCTGAAAAATATTTAATACCTCATGGTAAGATGCTTTTGGTTAGAAATGGAGACTATGTAAAAACAGGTACTCAACTTTGTGCTGGAAAAATTAATCCTCATGATATACTTGAAAGTCAGGGAGAGCTTGCTTTACAAGAATATTTACTTGAAGAGATTCAGGGTGTTTATAAAAAGCAGGGTGTTATAATTAATGATAAACATTTTGCGGTTATAATTAGACAAATGCTCAGGCGATATGAAGTAACTGATCCTGGTGACACAAGATATATTGTTGGGCAGTATGTTGATAAATATGAGTTTGCTACTGAAAACGAAAGGTATAAGGCAGAGGGTGGTTCGGCTGCTGCTGCAAAAGCTGTATTACTTGGTCTTACTAAGGCTGCACTTAATACTGACAGCTTTATATCTTCAGCATCATTCCAAGAGACAACTAAAGTTCTTACTAATGCTGCTATTAAAGGTAAAGTTGATAAACTTCTTAGCTTAAAAGAAAATGTTATTATAGGTCATTTAATTCCTGCAGGTACTGGACTTAAAACTTATGGTAAGATTGAAGTTTACAATAATGAGCCTGGTGACATTACTAAAGATCATACTGAATTCGTTCAAGAAAAAGTAGAAGAGGTTATACAGATAACAGTATAATTTAATATAAATTATTAATTAAAAAGCCTCTAA
>CAMRCO010000068.1 GCA_947040945.1 uncultured Spirochaetia bacterium | reverse complement strand
GCTAAAGGCAAAACAGAATTAAAATCATTAGCACCACTATTTATTAATAATTTTACAAGCGAAATATCCCCTTTCTTTGAAGCAATAGACAATAAACTCTCCCCATTGACTACGAAGTTTACATTCGCTCCTTTATCAATAAGCAATTCTAAAATATCAATATTATAAGTTTTATTTGACATAGCATAATAAAAAACAGAAAGTCCTTCATTATTTTCAGCTTCTATAAATGCCCGACTCTTTATTAGCAATTTCACCATTTCTAAATTACCATTAAAACAAGCAAACATTAAAGCTGTGTTTGAGTTTTCATCTCTTGTATCAACATAAACACCTTTCTTTAAAAGATACTTAACCCCATTATAATCATTGTCTTTTGCCGCATAAATTATATCAGTACTTTTATAGTTTTCATATTTTTTACTTTCAGCGAATAAAAAACTGCTAAAAATAAATAATACTAATAATAATGTCAATATAATTTTTTTCATGGTTTACCTCTTTCCTTCTAGTTATATATTATTTTATGAATGCAGTTATTACAAGTTTTAACAAGAATATTTTTCACAAATAATACTATACAAAGTAATAAAATCCAACACTTAGCTATAAAATCAAATATAAAGTGTTGGATTTGTCGCTTTTGTTGTTATTTCATACCACTTATAGAATTCTATCCATTTTATCACAACTAGATAAATTAATCATTCTACTATAGAATAAATGAACCTAAACTTCAACTACTCATTAAGTAGTACACAAAAAACAAATGGAGCTTTAGAGAAAATATAGGACAGAGACTAATATGAAACAAAAACTAGAATTACAAACAACAACATTATGGGATTATCCAAGTCAACAACATAGAGAAGAGGACGAAGATAGCCACAAATATTATACAGGAGCAACACCAACATATATAATATGGAATCTCCTAATGCGTTACACAAAAGCAAAAGACCTCGTTCTTGACCCTATGGCAGGAAGTGGAACAACAATTGATGTTGCCCGTGAAATTGGCAGGCGTGCTTTAGGTTATGACATAAACCCGATAGCTCTTAAAAGGCGTGACATATTCAAAAGTGATGCGAGAACATTACCAGTTGAGGACGAGAAGATTGACTTTGTTTTCATTGACCCTCCATACAGTGATCACATAAAATATTCAAATGAGCCAAATTGTATTGGTAAGCTTAATGCTTTAGAAAACGAATATTATGAAGCTATGGAAAGTGTTATAAAAGAAGCACACAGAACTATGAAAAAAGATCGCTACATGGCTTTATATGTTTCTGACTCTTATGAGAAAGATTATCCATTTATGCCAATAGGATTCAAATTATTTGGTCTACTAGAAAAATATTTCCTCCCTGTTGATATAGTATCTGTAAAACGCTACAATAAAAACCTAAACAAAGGACACTGGAAAACGGCAGCCATTGAGCATAATTATTTTTTAAGGGGATTCAATTATCTATTTATAATGTATAAAGAATCGGACAAAACCATAGTTCAAACGAATGAAGGCACTAGAGTAAACCTAGCTGACAGAAGAATATAAAATACCTAAAGAAGACGAGCCACTGCCTCTATAGTTTCAATAGGTATATTCTCGCCTCTTTCATTTTTATCTATATTAAGCGTTTTAAGTATAGACTCCACTTTGTCTATATCAAGTTTAATATATGGCGAGTTTAACAAATTATTTCTAAGTGTTTTGCGTCTATTATGAAACATTGACTTTGAAACTGATTTATATTTTTCTATTATATCCACATCAACTTTTTTAGGAATAAGACTTATAACAGAAGAATCAATTTTAGGCTTTGGGTAAAATATATTTTTTGACACATTAAACTCAAGTTTAATATCTGCTAAAAAACTAGCAAATGCTGTTAGAGCAGAATAATTATCTGTCCCTTCTTTTGACACAAGCCTTAAAGCAAAATCACGCTGAACCATAAAAACAGCATAATTCCATTTTCCATAATTTTTGTTTAGAAGCCATTCAAGTATTGGGCTTGTTATATTATATGGAATATTACCATACACATCAATTTTTTCATTAAAATCTAAATTAAATTCAAGTATGTCAGAATGCACTACATTCGCTTTCTCTCCATATTCAGAAAACAAATAATTATATAAAGCCTTGTCATATTCGACTACTGTAAAATTATTTTTATAAACTTCAATTAAGTTGTGAGTAATAGAACCAAGACCTCCACCAATTTCAAGACAAGAAACACTTCTTTTAAAAGAGTGTGGAATAACATTCACAATATTTAGGGCTGTGTTTCTGTCATATAAAAAATTTTGCCCTCTTTTCTTTGTGGGAGAAACTCCATTGTCAGTCAGATAATTAATAATAGAGCTTAGAGAATATATATTATCGATTGGCATTTATATTGATTCTTGAAAGTTGCATCATATACATTAAAATTAAAATTAAAAAAGATATAGCAAGTACTAAAGCTGCTATATAAATATCAGCAAAGTATATTGCCATTTTTATTAGTAAGTTAAATAAAAGCATTGCAGTAAATGTAAATAAAATAACACCTAAAAAACCAAATACTTTATGAAAAAAATGAAAATTTAAGGTGAGTGTTTTCCTATATCTTAAAGAATAATATGAAAGTATTACTAAAAACAATACCAAATAAAGTGGTGATAATAGTTTCTGTAAAAAATAATTATCTGCTGTGTTATCAGAATATCCTATTTTATTAATATCACTTTTCCAATTTATAATATCAACCAGACTTTTATCTTTTAAATAATCACTAGACTTATATCTTAAAATCTCTATGCTGCTATTTTTGACATCAATAAATATTTTATCCGCAAAATCTCTATCATTCATATTATATGTTTTTGTGTTAAGGTTATATAAACCCTTAAGTATTATCTCTTTTTTGTTTTCTCCGATGTCATTAATTTTTCCATATTTATAAAAAACACTTCTTGAACTTCCAATTGATTTATCATAATCGGTGAGTATTATATCAAATAAGTAATATTCATCCTTAAAATAAACACTGTCTCCAACGTTTAAAAACATATTTTGGTTAAGCATAATATCAAAACCATTTTTCATTACTTTATTATCTACATAAACATTTTCAATTCTTTTAGCATCATCTATAAAAAAGTTATTTTCTCTTATGGCATCTGTTATAAGCGTATAGTAATTTTTTACCTCAGTTTTTTTAGGATACTCAATATATAATTGAAGTATAGCAGCATAAGCATCTAGATAGTCTCTGCTTTGATATAAACTTATAGCATTAGATAATTTATCATGAATTTCTAAGCTACTCGTGGGGTTAAGATTATACAAACGAATTCCTGTTTCAAGTATAGATATTCTATTTAAGTAATATAAAGCAAGTTCATGTGAAGGATCTAGTTCTAGCACATTTAAAAAATAGGGGTCAGCCATTTTATAGTTTTCAGAACTAAAATATTTAATACCCAATTCTAAATTATTACTTATTTGATTTTTTATGCTCTGCTCATCTATAGTAATATTACTGTTTTTTGACTCTTCTATTTTTTTAATTAAACCTACTGTATCCTGACTATAAGGCTCATAATAAAGAAGGCTATACACCTCTTTATATGCAATTTCATAATTATTATTAGCTAACGCATTCTCAATATTTCTATAAATTTCATTTTTTATATTATTCTGATATACTATGTAATTCTTATAATCTTTTCCTCTATTGTGCTCAAGCAAAGCATTAGAAAAATTAGAATATAAAAATATATTAAAGACAGCATAACAAAATATTATAAGCATAAAAAAACTAACAGGGAATACTAAAACGCTTGAAATACTTCGAGTATTATCCCCTGAATAATTAGAAAATATATAATAGACAGACAAAGATAAAATATATGGTAAAAAATCCATATACATATGAACAGATGTCAAAACATAAACATTTATATTCTGAAACGAGATAGCACCTATATTAAGAAATAAATATCCTCTAGAATTATAAATAAAAATAACTACGAGTGCTATAAAGGTTAAAATAAAAAAACTTAAAATTGTTTTCGATATTGTATTAAGTCGTCTCATCTTCTATCTCAATAACCTCTTCTAAAATATCTATAGGTCTAAGTTTAGGCTTTGTTTCGTATATATCATCAAGAACTTTTATTGCGAGGATTCTAGGAGGTAAAATAGAAAATTCATTTAATACTATGTCAAAATACAAAATAGCATCTTCATATTTTTTCATATAATAATAACAGAATCCTATTTCATAATATGCCCAAGCAACTTCTTTTGCATAATTTACTCTATCGAATCGTTCTATAATAACCTGATAATACTTTATTGCTTTTTTATAATTTTTGTTATTAAACTCTTCATAAGCCATTTCAGATATTATTTGAGGAGCTATATTTTCTTGAACAACTACCTCTTTTAAAGATGTACATGATATTTGAATTAAAAAAATCAATAAAAAATATTTTTTCACAAAAATACCAACCTACTGCTTTATAGTATAAACTTCATCTTTAACAGGAAGTGTCTTTCTTAGAATCTTTAAAAAATTTCTCAAATTGCCCATCTCCTTATACTCTTTACAATCCTCTACTGTACGTCTTGCAACAGTAAAGTACTTGTACATTTTCTCTTCTCCAAGCTTTTTACGCCACTGCTCTTTAACACATTTCACCCTAAGTAAATAGTGAGTATCATCTAATCCAGCAAGCTTCCTAAAAAGCACACAATGCCTACAATTAGCACAGTAAATACTTGAATCTTCTAACTTATCATTATATTCTTCACTCATAATTAAACACACCAAAATAGTTGAGAATTTAAAAACACGTACACTTCAAAGTATAGCAAAAATATACCAAAAGTCAAGTTTATATATTTCTACAATAAGGAATCATAATTAGCTACTTTTTCCTAAACATAAAAACAAGCAAATTACTTGCTATAAAATTACTAGAATAAGTACCTATAACGACACCAATAAAAAACGTAAAAGCAAAATTATATAGTGTAGAACCGCCCCAAATCATAATAGCACCTGCCGCTATAAGCGTTGACACACTAGTTATAATTGTTCTCCCAAGAACCTGATTAAGACTTACATTGACTATATCCTTAAAAGCACTTGTAGTCATAGAACGAGTATTTTCACGTATTCTATCAAAAACTACGATAGTATCGTTTATAGTATAGCCTATAAGCGTAAGCAGAGCCGAGAGTATTAATACTGTAAGCTCTTTATCTAAGAGTAGCAAAATAGCAAAAACTATAGCTATATTATGTATAAGCGTCATAATAGCAGGTAATGCATACCTTATATCAAAACGTATTGTTATATAGATCATCATTACAATCCAAGCAACAATAAGCAAGAAAAAAGCTGTTCTAAGATTATCAGATGACACAACCCCACTTATTATAGTATTGCCCAAAAAGAGAACTGAGTCCTCTCCATACTCTGATGTCAAAACACTTAAAGCAGACATCGCATCTTCATTATCACCTTTAAATCTAAGTAAAAATGAATTCTTATTACTCTCCCCTTCAAGCTCTTGTATATTTACACCTGTAAAAAAATTATTATATAAAGTCCTAATTGAAGCTATATTAATAACCTCTTCTTGCTCAATTTTAACTTTAAGCTCAACACCACCTGCAAAATCGATTCCAAGATTATACTCGCCATTATTTATTTTATATACAGACAAACCTATAGACGATATAAAAAGTATAGTCGATATTAAAGCCGTTATTGGCATAATTTTAATATATGGTATTTTCATGTTTTTAAGCATTTCAAAGTCCTTAGTTTATATGAATAGAAAGCTTGCTTTTTTTACTAAACGCAAACGTATAATCTCTTCATAAATATATCTTGTTATAAAAACAGCAGTAAATAAATTTATCAGAATACCAAAGAAAAGTGTAACAGCAAATCCTTGAACAGGGCCGCTTCCAAAAATCCATAGTATAGTAGCTACTATTATTGTGGTTATATTAGAGTCAAATATTGTAGAAAATGCTCTGTCATACCCTGAAATAATCGCATCTGCTACCGAGTCTTTTCTTTGAAGCTCTTCTTTTATACGTTCAAGTATAATAACATTAGCATCAACTGCCATACCAATAGTTAATATTAGTCCAGCAATTCCGGGTAAAGTTATAGTAAACCTTAAAGGAGAAAGAACTGCTATTATAAGAACAATATTTATAATCATAGCCACAGTTGCGAGAACCCCTGAAAGCCTATATGTTGCTATCATAAAGAGAGCGACAAGTACGAAAGCCATGAAAAGAGCAGTAGTTCCTGCCTTAACAGAATCAGCCCCTATTGACTGTCCAACAACTTCCTCTTCTATAACTCTAACACTCAAAGGCAAAGCACCCTCTTTAAGTATTTTAGCTAAGTCTTGAGCTTCCTCGAAAGTAAAGCTACCTTGTATCATACCTCGTCCACCTCTAATTTCAGAATTGATATTAGGGGAACTTATAACCTTTCCATCTAAAACTATAGCTAAAGGCTTATTAATATTCTCTCTTGTAACAAGAGCAAACATCTCAGACCCTTCTCTATTAAGCTCAAAATTAACAACAACCTCACCAAATTCACCATTACCAGTACCAGCGTCAATTAAAGCGTCTCCAGGCAAGCTCACAGTTTTTTTTACGATTACAGGAGCTCCTCTTACTCTTCTATTGAAAGCATCTTTTTCATCATAAAAATAAAGAATCATATTATCTTCTGAAATTTTAGATGTATTTGTAAAAACACCCAAAACCATATCAGTTTCTACTATTCCAGAGGTTTCCTCTAAATCAAGCAAATGAAAGTTCAATGCTCCCTGACTTAAAACAACATCTTTAATTCGGTCAGGATCACGAGCACCGGGGAGCTCTATTACAACTCTGTCATCGCCCTGCTTTCTTATTCCAACTTCACTTACACCAAAAAGATCAATTCTATCACGAAGCCTTGAAAGTAATCTCTCCATAGCTTCAGTTTTCTCATCACCTGTAAGGTCATCGATACTTTTTCCAGACTTAGTCGCATAATCTTCAAAATTAGCTTGAAGAACTATACGTATACCGCCTTGTAGGTCAAGTCCTAAATTAACAGCTTCTGATCTAAGTCTTTTATAAGAATTAAGCTCATCAATACGCTCTTTACTAAATTCTTGATTTATCATCTCATCAAGAGACAAATTGCTCTCTTCTTTTATTTCATCTGATGTAAAAAAGTACCAGCGTACAGTGGGCGATATAAACCAACCCATTATAGCAAGCCCTATAATAATGAATGCAAGCCTTAAATTATGACTCATAATCTTCCTCTATTATAATTTTATAAATAAAAGTACTATTTATCTTCTTTCTTAGAAGCTTTTTTAAGTTCTTCTTTAATCGAATTTTTATCTTCTTTAATTTTCTTCTCTTCTTTAACCTTAACAGGGGGGTTAAGCATCTCATCTGTTACAACAGCAGATATAGCACTTTTAATAACCTCGATTTTAGTATCCTCGCCTACTTTAACAACAGCAAGTCTACCACCCTCTTTTTCAGAAACATACTCAGCCACTATTCCACCAGAAATAATAACCTTATCACCTTTTTTAAGTGCTGATATCCTATTTGCTAATTTTTTTTGTTGTTGCCTTTGAGGTCTTATAAGTAAAAAATAAAATATTGCAAAAATAGCAACCATCATTCCAATAGACATAAATGGACTACCAGCTTGAGCGCCGCCTTGTGCATAAAGAGTTTGTGTAAACATAAGTTCATTCCTTTTAAAAAAAATATTATTTATTTGATAAAACAATTTAATAATGTTATCACAATCTATTCTTATTGTCAAGTTTGAAATAATTTCATAGTATATTATTAAAATCAAAGCTCTAAATAAAAACTTGACAATTTACACTATATAATATTTAATTTATGTGTATCTATTTCTTTAGATAATTAATAATAAAATAGGAGTCCCTTTAGTAATGAAAAAAAATATATTCACATTTATTCTGTTTTTAGTGTTTGTAACTAATGCATATTCAGTTAACTTAAACTATATACCAACAGACTCGAGCTTTGTATGGTCTACTAAACTAGACAATATCACTTCAAAATCTAAAATAAATACTCAAGAGTTTCTTAACCTTATATTTATGGAGAAGTTAGCTATTAGTTTTGACAATGCCCGTGATGACGACCAAGTTAGTTATGCAATGACAAACTCTATTGCGTCTATGCTTAACTTTAGCAAAACATCAAGACTTATAAGTTATGGTGATGCATATTCTTTATTAGTTGATATTAAAGACATTAGAAAGTTTGATCTTTTTATGTTAAAAATGGCTAGAGCTGAAGACTTCACTATCGAGTCTATCTATGAAGGAAAGCTTCGTTACCTAGAGCTTGATGAAGAAAATATTTTAGCATGGGACAATGATGTTTTTAGCATTATAGTTTTATCAGATGAAGGTAATTCAGAAAACACAAGCCTACTTGACATAGCTGACGAAATATTCTCAAGAGAAGGCAATATTAGTGAAGAAACATTTTTAGCACTTGAAAAAGATAAATCATGGGATTCAGCTTTTTGGATTGATTATGAAGAAATTTTATCTAAAAACAATATGTGGGAAATGATGGGTATTAATGTAGATGACTATCCTATATTTAAAGCTAAAGTTGAAAAAGAATATAAAGATGCTACTCTAACAGCAAAAGCATTTATAGATAATTACGAAATAAAAATTGAAGCAGAAGCATATACTCCAAATACAACTATGGACGCAACAACTTTAATTAAAAAAGTTGATCCATATATATATAACCTTGTACCTAATAGTAATATGGGCTTCATAGCTTTTTCTGTAGACCCAAAAGAACTTGGAAAAATGCTTTTTAGTTTTATAAAAGGCACTGAAGTTGAAGCTGAAATGAATACGGTTTTAGATGAAGTAGGCGGAACTAAATTTGTTACTGACCTCCTAAATGTACTTTCAGGAGACTTCGTAATTTCTACAACAGGAATTGACAATGGAGAAGATTTCTTTATTGCTATGGGAATAAATAATAAAAAAAATGCTATAAAATTTATAAAAGATTTATACGAATCTAAATTCGATGGAGAAAAGCTTGCTGAAATCGAAAACAATGGATTTACAGTTTTAGATATTGACGGAATATATTTCGCATTTAAAGATAAAATAGCATACGCTGTTTTTGATGAAGAATCTTTAAGCTATATAATTAACAATGAAAACAATGACCCTTTACCTAGCGAAAAATCTATCCTTATTAATGACAATATGTTTTCAATATTCCTTAATATAGAAGCTTTATATCCACTTCTTTTTGGGCCTAGTTCTGACAACAAGTTTAAATCAGTTACTATGACAAGCAAGGTTTTAAGTAAAACAACTAGCAATGGAATTATTACATTAACACCTAAAGATAAAGACATATTAAGAACTTTATTAGAGCTTATAGAAGATGAATTTTAGAACACTCTAAATGCGTTTGGATGATTATTTAAGTAAAAACAATTTAGTAGAAAGCAGAAATAAAGCACAAGACTTAATATTGAGAGGCTTTGTTGAGGTAAACGGAATTGTTACCAAAACAAAGTCTTTTAATGTTAAAGATGATGACTTTATAAAGATTACCCAAACAAGTAAATTTGTCTCTCGTGGAGGCGAAAAACTTGAACACGCCTTAATTTCTTTTAATATAGATGTTAAAGAACTTACAGCACTTGACATAGGGGCATCGACTGGCGGGTTTACTGATTGCCTACTTAAATACAATGCTAAAAAAGTTTATGCTTTAGATGTTGGACATAATCAACTTGCGAGCAAACTTAGGGATGACGAGCGAGTTATTTCAATAGAACATACTAATGCTAAAGACATAAAAAAAAGCATGTTTGATGACCCCCCCTCTATTATTGTAAGTGATGTTTCTTTTATTTCTGTTTCTAAAATAGCACCCATTATTAGAGAAGAGCTACCCAATTTTAAGTACTGGATTTCTCTTATCAAGCCACAATTTGAATTTGAAAAACATTTCGCAGGTAAAAATGGGGTTATAAAAAGTGATAGTTTAAGAAAAAATATTCTAGAAGACGCACTAAACCGCATCTCTAACGAAGGCTTTATTAACACAGAAATTATAGAGTCGCCATTAAAGGGAAAAGAAGGCAACACTGAATACTTAGCATGTTTTGTCTTAAAGTAGTTTTAAAGAGATATTTTATGAAAAATAAAAACATAACTATAATATTTTTAGTTTTATCAACAGTCATAATATCAGCACTTTTTTATAACAATAAAATAAAAGAAAAATATTTAACTCATACCATTTATTCAAGTACAACCATATTAAATATTACTGCAGAAACTGGGCAAAAAAACTTCGAAAAAACTATTATAGCAGTTACTAATGAAATAAACTTAATTGACAATATATTAAATCCATACAATAAAAAAAGTGAAATAGCACTCCTTAATAAAAAAAGTAGTGAAGGCGAAACTGAAATAGACTTATCAGAAACTCTCTACTTTTTGTTTGAAAAAGGCTTCATGTATGCTAAACTTAGCAACTATCACTTCGACATAAGTGTGGGTAGCCTTATGAATATTTGGGGCATTGACACAAGTAGTAGCAACCAAACAGTACCAAGCAAAAAAAACATAAATTATGTACTTAATGAGAAATCAGGTAGCATGTACGCCTCAATTAGAACAAATAGTGACAAAAGCCATACACTTTTACTTGAAAAGCCATTAACATTCGATTTAGGCTCTTTTGGAAAAGGATTTATATTATCAAAACTTGTAGAAATATTCAAGAGTAACAATATTGAAAACTTTCTAATAGACTTCGGTGGCGACACTTATGCTTATGGGCTAAACCCTAAAAAAAAGCCTTGGGTTGTAGCAATAAAAAAACCTAGAGAATATATGGACAATGATTATCTTGCTATAATAATGACAACAAATGCCTCAATTGTAACAAGTGGTGATTATGAAAGATATTTTATAGAAGATGGAATAAAGTATCATCATATACTGGATGCAAAAATAGGGTATCCATCAGAGGCATCTATATCAGCGACCATTGTTGATACTGATCCACTAAATGCTGACGCTTTATCAACAATATCATTTTTACTTGGTAGTAATTTTTATACCAATTCTAATTTCAATTATTCTGAAAGTTATTTGGTTACAGAAAAAAATAATAATGTACTAATTTTTATAGAGACTAATAGATAAATTCAATATTATTTTAACAAAACTCTCATTACATATTGTTATTTTCATTAAATTGAGTATACTTAGAATAGCGTATTGTTTATGGCTAACTAAATTGTCAAAAAGGTTTATATAATGAAATTTTTTACTGTTTTACTTTTAATTTTACTAACATCTTTCACAAGATTATATTCAGTTGACATGTCTACAAATAGCGTTTTTACACTTTTCCCTACAAAAATTGACACTATGTCTTCATTATATAAATTCCCTTTTACAAATAGCGTCAATACACTTACAAATGATTTAATATTTTTTGACCTAAATGTTCCTATTTTAGGAGTAAATGACACAAACGACTTTCTAGAATTTGATTTTGGGTATTACAGTGAAGGAGCTATGCCTTTTTCTCTACTTCTAAACTTTAGATATGCTCCAAAAAACATTGCTGAAAGACAACCCTATCAAACCCATATACCTGCAGTTTCGGTTACTCATGTAAAATACTATAAAAAACCATTAGGAGTAGACCCAATAGGCGGAAATGCTAGTTTCCTCATTGAAATAAATGACTCTATATCTACTGGAATTGTTATCGATTTTGAATATAGAAATAAGTCTGGCTCTTCAAGTAACACATTTTTTACTAATCTAGTAACAGACGATACAACTGAAACAGCATTTCTTAGTACTCAGCCTAATTACACTCTAGATATAAATGTACCTATATACTATACACATGACATTTACAAACATTATATTACAGCTGGTGTAAAATCTGTGTTCACAGAATCTAGCAATGGAATGATTTATAAGGAAAACGATGTAATTTCTACAGAAGATATGATAGTGGATTCTAAAATTTTTATAAGCCCTTATCTTTCATATACATTTGGATACGAAATTGAAAAGGATGTAGCTGAACTCCAAATAAGCACAAAAATTACTGTAGATCTTATTAACTCTACAGCTGATACTTTTAAGTCTGGCTTGAGTCCATTAAAAAAAGAAGAATATAGCAATAAATATAGTCCAACTGCCGACTTTGATATCAGTGCTGGAGTTTTGGTTCAATCTAAAACTGCATTTGATTGGCTTACTTTTAGGGCACTTCCTACATTAGGATACTCATTAAATAGTGATCCTGTACAAACAGAATCCTCAATTGTTGACGCAAATTATGATTTAGGCACATATAAAAGACCTTTTACAGCTAACGAGTATTATGGTAATGAGATATACTTTTATGCTCCTATGGCATTTAGCTTCTATAAAGAGTCATGGCCTGTTGGATTTATACTTGCCACTTATTTCAAATTTAGTTATGAATATATACATGAAGAAACCATAAGTTATAGCACATCTCTCACAACAACTGGAGACAGAGCAGTACTAGATGGGGTTGTAGATTATAGCCATAATTGGGATTATGACATAAAAACTCAACTTGGATTTTTTGTACCTCTCAAAAATAATTACCAAATCGAAGGAGGCATTAACTTTAATAGAGACTTTAGCTTTGAATCTGTTGATGTGCGTTTTAGTATGCCATTAGACTTAGATATGAAAAAAGAAAAGAAAGCTCCTCTAAAAAAGAAAGCTCCTCCAGTAGTAGAAGATCCTCCAGTAGTAGAAGATCCTCCAGTAGTAGAAGATCCTCCAGTAGTAGAAGAT
>CAMRCO010000067.1 GCA_947040945.1 uncultured Spirochaetia bacterium | reverse complement strand
AAACTATATTCGCCTAGCACTAAGTTTTTCAATCCAGCCAATTGTTCCAAATGAATTTTTTACATAAAACCAATTTTCATTCTCGTCAAGTATAAATAATTTTACTCCCTCGTTAATGGAAATACTTGATTGATTAGATAAACTAGCTCCTTCATACATATTAGTATTTTTAATGACAACAAGATATTCAGTATTAACTTTACTCTTAATAAAAATAACACTAACAAAAAATATTATACTTAAAGTAAATATTGGCAAAAATAAATTCATAAAAAAATGTTTACGCTTTTTTGACTTAATATAAAGTATGAAGAATACAACTGAGAAAGTGAATAAAGTGATAAATATTAAAACAAATAAATAGTTTAGGAATACAAATAGAGGGTAATTACTTTTTTCGTTTGTAAGAAACTCTATGGCTCTATTTATATCCTTGTCAAAAGGACTAATCCTTAAAGCCCTCTCATACCACAACACCGCCTCCCCATTATTGCCAAGCATAGCAGAAGAGGACGCTAAATTAAAATAGATAGCACTTGAAAAAGTGTTTTCATTAGTGATTATATTTTTGTAGGCAGAATTAGCTTCAGTATATAACTCATTTTTATATAACTCATTTGCCTCATTAAATACCTCATTTCCAAACAGGTTTGAAGGCAAGATAATTATTAAAAAAAATAGTGAAAAAATAATACTACGAAACATGGCTAATATCTATAAGTGACCTAAGATTTTCTCGTGCTAATGTAAGAAAAGCGTCATTAGGATTCACTCGAAAACCATCCCCTATAACAAGTTTTTTACTTGCATTCTCACTCATCATTCTTATATATATGGTGCAGTCTCCGGGATAATTATGTATAGCATCCTCTAAAAAGTGTAAATCCATAATGTCAAATGATCTTTGGTCTACCCTAATTTCAATTGCCTTAGAACTTTTTGTATTATAATTTACTTCCCTACTACTTTTATTTAAGTTACTATTGTTAGCAGTTACCTCTATTTTTTGACTTAAAATAGGAGGCTCTGACACTACTTTTTCAATATTTGATTGAGCAACAGACCCTCTATTCACAGGCTTAAACTTGTTATCACTTTTGAAATTTTTAATACTGCTTTGAAGTTCGCTCATTTCAGTTATATTGCTGTATATTCTATCATCATACCTCGACTTTTCTCTTTTCCCTCTTATTAAAACCGCATTACCTACAACGCAGTAACTTTCAAACTTCTCAATATCTTTTTTCCCTTTAATAAAAAATGTCATTGTTGAGTGTGAATCAAGAACATCAATTATAATCATAGGAATTTTTGTTTTGGTCATTGTACTTCTAGTAGTTTCAATAACACATGGAAGTATAAATTGATCTGTTGTGCCTAAGTCATTAAAGTCTAATGTATTATGAAAATACTTATAGTCAATTAATTTAGAATACCTTAAAAATGGGTTATGCTTAAATGAGAAACCAAGTGTCATAATTTCATGTTCTCTAAGCTCTGATTCTTGAAACTCAATTAAGTTCTCAAGATTAATTCCAAGCCCAGTAGCACTGTCGGATGCACTATCAAAAAGCATAGTTTGTCCTGATGAAACTTCATTTTGATAACTAGAAGCATAGCTTGTTATTGTATCAATTGATGCAAGTAATGAGCTCATAGAATGCCCAAAAACAGAAAATGCCTCCGACTTAATTAAACTCTCATAAACTTTTTTGCTTACCAACTGAACACTCACTCGATTAGCAAAATCCTCTAAAGACTTAAACTCGCCATTTTTATTTCTTTCATTTTCGATAGCGAGTGCTGCCTGAAGTCCAATTCCTTTAACAGCATGTAAAGCATAAATAAGTTTACCATTTTTTTGAGTAAATAATGCATTACTTTCAGCGATAGTTGGCATTACAACTTCTATATTGTTTTGCCTAATTTCATTTAGGTATATGGATATTTTATCAGTATCATTTATTGTAGTGTTTAGAAGTGCCACATAATATTCTATAGGATAATGAGCCTTTATATATGCCTCTTGATATGCTATTAATGCATAACAAACAGAATGCGATTTATTAAAGCCATATTCAGCAAAACCACGCATCATTTCATAAAGGTCATCCAAAATCTTCTGCTCATACCCAAGACTAAGCCCACCTGATAGAAACTTCTCTTTAAGCTTCTCCATTGCGTCTATGTTTTTCTTACCCATAGCTTTTCTTAAATCATCAGCTTCAGCAGGAGTAAAGCCACCTAGTACCCTACTTATAGCCATAATCTGCTCTTGGTATATTAAAACACCTTGAGTCTCTTTAAGTATAGGTTCTAAATCAGGATGCGAATATGTTTGCTTCATCTTCCCATTTTTTGTATCAGCATATTTTTTACCCATACCTGCATTAATAGGACCCGGTCTATATAAAGCAACACTTGACACTAAGTCATCAAATGTTGTGGGTTTTATATCAACAAGCATTTTACGCATACCATCACTTTCAAACTGAAATACTCCACCAGTGTTAGCAGTCTGAAATATTTCATATACCTTTGCGTCATCTAAAGGTAAATTGTCTACATCAAGTGAAACTCCATGCCTACTTTTAATATCCTCTACAGCATCCTTTACAAGCCTTAAGTTCTTAATTCCCAAAAAGTCAATTTTTATAAGACCCGCTTTTTCAATATGCTCCATTTCATACTGACTTGCCCTAACACCAGTTTTATTATCTTGATATATTGGTACACATTCAACAAGTTTTTTATTTGATATGACAATGCCTGCCGCATGAAGTCCAACATTACGGACAAGACCCTCAAGCTTTGTTGCTATTTCAAACATATCTTTAAGCTCTTTTCTAGAGTCTATTTCACGTCTAAAATCATTTTTATCAGTATCATCATTATATATGTCGATTAAAGTCCCTGAACTTGGCATAAGCTTCGCAATACTGTCAGCAATAGAAAGTTCAATACTCATAACACGACAAACATCTCTAATAACTGAGCGTCCACTTAAAGAACTAAATGTTGCAATTTGTGCTACATTATCTTTGCCATATTTATTTTTTACATACTCAATTACATTATCTCTTTTATCATCTTGAAAATCAACATCTATATCAGGCATACTCTTTCTTTCTGGATTTAGAAATCTCTCAAAAAGAAGATTATACTCAAGTGGGTTTACTTTTGTAATGCCTGTCGCAAACGCCACAATTGATCCTGCCGCACTTCCACGCCCGGGGCCTACAGATATATCATTATTTCTTGCATAACTTATAAAGTCCTGAACAATTAAAAAATATCCTTCAAACCCCATATTAGAAACAACATTAAGCTCCATTTCAAGCCTTTCTAATGCTTTTTCTGGTATGTCATTATTGTAATATTTATTTAGCCCAGTCATACAAAGTTTTTGAAGAGTCGAGCGTTCTGTTTCTCCAGATTCAAGTTCATAGTCAGGCATATAATATGTTTTTGATAATATATCAAGCTCACTACATTCTTCTGCTATTTTTACTGTGTTCTCGAATGCAGATGAAATTTTCCCAAATGAGCTTTTCATTTCCTCTTCTGTTTTAAGATGAAAGTCGTTAGATGGAAACTTAAATCTTTTAGGAGAATCAAGAGTTGTTTTTGTTTGAATAGCCATAAGTATTTCATGTGCCTTAGCATCATCTTTTGAAATATAATGGACATCATTTGTTACAACCAAAGGTAAATTATGTTTTTTAGCAAGTTTATAAAGAAGAATATTTAATGTTCTTTCTTCTTCCATACCATGATCTTGAAGTTCAATATAAAAATCTTTACCAAATATCGATTTATAATAGAGAGCAAGTTTGTCGGCAAGCTCAAAATCTTTTTTGCGTAAAGCCATAGGTATTTCTCCACCCATGCAAGCACTTAGACAAATTAGTCCCTTATTATGTTTTTCTATAACTTCATGATCTATTCTTGGTCTATAATAAAACCCTTCAGTGTATCCAATTGTAACAAGTTTTGTAAGGTTGTCATACCCTTCTTTATTTTTAGCAAGAAGAACCAAATGCATAGCACTTTTTTCTTCAGTATTGTCTTTAGCTTTAAGTAATCTACTTTTAGGAGCAACATAAACCTCAGAGCCTATAATAGGAATAATTCCTTTGGCTTTAGCTTCAGTATAAAACTCCATAACTCCAAACATATTTCCATGATCAGTTATCGCAATACCCGGCATTTCAAGCTCTTTAGCTTTATCTATAAGCCCAGTAATAAGCCTTTTACTTTTATCTTTCTTAGAATATAGACTCTTTATCCTAGCAGCCCCATCCAAAATCGAATATTGTGTATGAACATGAAGATGAACAAAAGACATAAAAATAACCTCTAATTTGTATAAAGTTTATATTGTTTTAAATTAAAAATCAATATAACAATAATACATATATCGGAATAATATACACTATTTTTTAATATAGTATTTATAGTTATTTTTTCTTTATTAAATAAAACTTAGAAAAAATATCATTGCCTCTTTCAGAAACCAGTATAGCCAAAAATATTAACATTCCTCCAACGGCTAAGTTTATAGTTAAAGGCTCACTTAAAAAAATTATTCCAAAAAAAGCACCTAAAAACGACTCAAGGCTCATTATTAAGCTGGCTTTAGATGGAGTTATAAACTTTTGTGCAATATTTTGAAGTAAATATGCTATTCCTGTACATGCTACAGAAAGATATATAAGCGAGTATATAATATTATTAGGTAATGCTAATAAATCTGGTGGCTCTTCTATGAAGATAGCGAAAAGAAGTGAAGTAAAACCTGAAATATATATTTGTAGTACAGCAAGTCTAATACTGCTTATTTTATTAATAGAGATACTAATTAACACAATTTGTAACGCAAACATCACAGCACAAAGTATAGCAGTAATGTCGGCTATTTCTATAACTCCAACATCCTTAAATGTTAGGGCTGACAAACCTAAAAAAGCTATGAAAGCACCTATAAAAGCCGTGTTAGTTGGTTTTTTCTTGGCTATAATCCACGCAAAAAATGGAACAAATACAACCATGCTACCTGTATAAAATGCAACTTTACCTGCCTCCATATATTGGCTAGAGCTTGTTTGCAATGCGAAACCTGAGAATAATGCTAAACCAATAGGTATACTTATCATAACATCTTTAATACTTGTTTTAAGCATTCTTCTAAAAAACAAAAAATGCAGAAATAAAGCACCTACTATTTTACGAATAGCTACTGTATAAAATGGAGGTACATACTCTACAACATTTTTTACAGCAACAAAACTATAACCCCATATTATTACAATTATAAATGCAACAATCGTCCCTATCTTTTCTTTTTCTCTATCGGTAAGGCTATCAAAATTAGCTATTTTCATATATTACTCACAAGGATTATTTAATTATTCTCTTATACTATCAAAAAGATTAATTATATTTCTATATTTTTTCTCTAAAGCAGCATTATACTCTTTTTCAGATATCACAATTTTTTTATTTAATGACCTATAATGATCAACTAATACTTGACAAATATAAAATCTTCCATGAACAGCTGCAAAATACATCGCAGTTTTTCCATTATCATACTCATCATCTATATTCACCCCAAATTTAAGTAAATATCTTACTGTATCAAGATTATCATTTTCAGAAGCTATCATAAGAGGCGTTTCACCTATCTTACTTTTAAGTGACACAATTTCAGGATATAAAGATGCTATATGTTTTACAACCTCGATATCTCCACGCCCACAAGCAAGCATAAAAGCATTCCAACCATCAAAATCTGTTTCTTTAATATTAACTCCACACTCAAGTAAATATTTTACAACTCTAATTTTATCATATATAATAGCCCACATTAAAACATTTATACCATCAGAAGTTTTTTTATCAAATGATACACCAGAAAAATGAATAAGATGAATAATTTCAATATGCCCCGACATAGTAGCAAATGTTAAAGCATCTAGCTCATCTTCATTAAGTAAGTTAAGATCAACTCCACTATCTATTAAAAGTTTTACTATTGCTATATGCCCTTGAAATGAGGCATGCATTAAAGCTGTAGTGTCTGTATTATCTCCAATATCTATATCCGCTCCACTATCTATTAAAAGTTTTGCAACATCAAAATGCCCATTTTCAGAAGCAAGCATTAAAGATGTTTTACCATGATTTGTAGTATCATTGACATTTACATTCTTAGATAATAAAAAACTAACAACATCAAGAAAGCCATTAGTTGAAGAGACTATAAGAGCATCATTACCTATAATATCAGAAAGCCCATATAAGTATTTAATTATTTCTAAGTGTCCATTAGAAGCCGCACATAATAATGCACTAGATTCTTTATTTTCTTCTCTCTGACTTCCAAACTCAAGTAAATATTTTACAAGTTCTAAATTGCCAGTTCCAGCTGCTCTTGTAAGTGAATACTTAGGAAAATCTTCTTTAGTCAATTCTTTTATATATTTTACAAGATCAATATTCCCACCTGCTATAGCATGTAATAAAATACTACAATCTGAATTGTCAGTTGCTTTAATATCAGCCCCTCTATCTATAAGCATCTTAGAAGCTTCAAAGTGTCCATTAGAAGCCGTAAACATTAAGGGAGTTTCTCCAAACTCTGATGCTACATTTACATCAGCACCAGCATCTAAAAGACACTTCAATATAGAAGTACTACATTTAATTGCAGCATAATGTATTGCTGTTTCATTAGAAAATGTTTTTATATTTGCGTCTGCTTTATATTCAAGTAATAATCTAACCATATCAACATGTTCATTAGAACTAGCATGTATTAATGCTGTAAAAGAATGATTATCTTTAATATCAACATAAGCCCCACTTTCTAAAAGTTTCCTAGCTATTTCGAGATACCCACCAGATGCTGCATGCATAAGAGGAGTTGTCCCTAAAACATTACTCGAATTAACATCTACTCCAGAATCTATAAAAACAAATGCTCCTATCTGATTATTACTAGCAACAGTTTCATGTAACTGTATTTCACATTCAGTCATAAACACCTCTTTTATTATCACATATATGATAAAACTATCACATATAACACTATATCAGATATGTACTATTGTCAACTAATTATTATTGGTTTATTTCCAACTGCATAAGGGTATGAACTAACAGATATATCCAGTCTTCTTTTACCTTCAGGTTCTTCTCTATTGAATATATAATTATTTTCTTTAGCCTTTGATACTAAAATTTTTAATAATTCAGAGTTTAAGTTGTCTTCATTAAGATTAAGTCTTATTTTACTTTCATCATAATCTCTATCATATTTTTGCTTATCCTTGTATGGTAGTCCAGATGTTTTATTCCTCATGGTTTGTAAACTCCGATATAATATCATCAACATCTCTAATAGCAATGGAGCGTAACCAATATTTCAATTGATTTGGTTTATAAGTATAAATACACCATCTATATATAATCGCAGTATACGTTGTATATAAAGCACCTCGCCATATTGTTGATACATGCTCTTTTTTATATTTTCTATACAACCCTCTTGTTTAAATGAAAAGTCTATGTCTTTCTCTAAAGTGAAAGCTTCAAATCTAAGTCCATTATCTTCAAAACCATCAAAAAAAGTATATCTTTCCAAATTGTAGACATCAATCTTGTAAATGTATGTTTATATTGTTCTATAACATTATTAGAAATTTCTGTATAATTATTTCCACTTAATATATATTCTAGTGTATAATTATTTACGTCATCAATTAACTCTTCTTCCCATTTAGCCATATTAAAATTACCTTCTTTTGGAAAGGGTAAATTAATACTCTATTTTTTACATTAAAATACTAACTATTTGTAAGTTGATGACTTATAAAATTTTAAGTCTATATCTAAAAACAATACTACTAGTTAAAAGCATTATTAAAGACAAGCCTATAAGAACAGAAATATTAATAAAATAACTATTTACTGATAAAACTACGGAACTCCTTATTGCGTTTATAAAATATTCAAATGGATTTACTTTGAGTATAATTTTCATAAAGACAGGAATATTATTTTCAGAATAGAATGCTGTAGATAAAAACAAAGAAGACATAAAAAATAAATTATTAAGTATGTTAAGACGACTAACTTCTTTATTTAAGATAGATACAATAAAGCCTAAAAATATATAAAAAAATGATGCTACTAATATGGCAAAAAATATTCCTACTATAGAAATAATAGAAAATGTTACTTTATAAATTAAAGAAGACACAATTAGTACAATAAATGCTCCCGCTGTGGATATTAACATCCATGCTAAAGCCATACTTAATAAATACTTATATAAAGGCATTGGCGTTACTTTTAGCAAATTAAATAGTGCTCTTTCTTTACTATAAAACACCCTAAATGAAACATTCATAAAAGCATAAGACAATACACTTAAAGCTACCATACTTGTAAGTATATAAACTGCATAATTTTTTTTCCCTAAAATACTAAGTGTAAATATTATATTAGCCATTGGTATAAATATTGACCAAAAAAGCAAATATGGGTCAGAGAAAGCTTTTTTAATAGACATACAAAATATAGTTTTCATAAAGTTATCCTCAATCTATTAATTTTATATAGAGTTCTTCTAGGCTTTTTGAATTATAAGTTTCTAACAATTCATTTGCAGGTCCATCTGCCACTATTCGCTCTTTATCAAAAAATATTATGCGACTTTCTAAATCTTCTACTTCATATAAATCATGAGAAGTAAAAGTATAGTTATATTTTGTTTAGATAATTCCACTATCAGATTTTTTATATTATATCTTTCTTTCGGATCTAGGTTAGAAGAAGGTTCATCTAATATTAATAGTCTAGGATTATTAATATTAGCAATTGCTATACTTAGTTTTTTTTTTGTTCCCCTGCTGACATATCACAAGCTTTTGTTTTTTCTGGTAGTTTATATTTTGCCATTATATAATCAATAGTATCCTTTTCGGGTTTTAAATTATATAAAGCTGAAAATACAATTAAATTTTCACGCCCTGTGTGGTCTCCTAAAAAAGCTGTAGATTGTAAATGTACTCCTATTTCTGATTTATAATCTTTACTCCATAGTTTTACACTTCCGCTATCAGGCTTTAAGATACCTAATAATATACTAAGGAATGTTGTTTTTCCTGCTCCATTAGGTCCTACAATTGCTAGAATTTCTCCTCTGAATAAACTAAAATCTATATTTTCTAAAATAATTCTTTTTTTAAAGCTTTTAAAAATAGAACTCGCCTCTATCAACTTTCCATAAAATATATCCTATATACATATTTATCAGAGTATACCTCTAAGCTATTATTAGCTTAAAGGTATACTGCATTCGAAAATTCTACTCGCTTACATCACCACCACCACAGAAATTTGAAGAACTAGAGCCACCGCCTACATCGTTACCTCTAGAACCAAATGAGCTTAAGGAACAATATTTTCAAGCACTAAATATCATCCTCATCATTACTTTTTAAATCTTCTAGAAACTAATCAAAATTATTAAATATTTTACACGCCTCATCTATTACCGTTTTTCTTCCTTCTTCAATAGTAGTAATTGTTTTTTTTTCATTGTAAGGATGTGTTATTATATTATTATAATCTTCCTCACTAAGTACAACAATATTGCCTCTATCTGTTTTTTATAATTTCTGGTTCATGGTTATGTATTATTTTTTCTATGTCTTTTATTATATAATCGTTCATAATTTTATCCTATTAACTATATGAATTTTTTATAATGAGATGTTCTATTAATTATAATCTTTAATTATATCAATAATTTTTTGCTTTTCTTTTTCAGTAGAATCATAAAAATCCCAAGAATTAATTTCACCATCATACACTACACCTTTTTCAAGCAACAAACGAACAACATCAGCATGACCATAATAAATAGCAGAATAAATTGGTGAATGCCCGTAGTCGGCAGTTGAATTCAAATCAGCACCCTTATCAATAAAAAATTTCACTATATCAATATTGCCACCCTCACAAGCAGCAGAAAAAGGTGTTGCAATAAGCCAGCTATTTTCATTTATTTGAGCCCCGCTTTCTACTAAGAATTTCACAACTTCAAAATGCCCAGCAAGTGAAGCATGCATTAAAGAATTAAAACCTTGCTCGAAGTCATTATCTCCAGCATCAATATCAGCACCTTTTGATATTAAAAATTTTACAACTTCTAAATGCCCATTTTGGCTAGCTAGTATCAAAGGAGTATACCCACTATAATTAACATCATCTACATTAGTGCCATTTTCTATTAGTTTTTTTACTTCTTTCAAATTGCCATTTTTAGCCACTATCATTAAAGCTGTTTCGCTTACTACATCTTTAGCACCAGCATTTATAAGTAAATCTATAATCTCAGCATATTCTTCCTTATAATAAGGAGTATCAACATAATTCATCTTGGCAAAGAAGAATGCTGTACCTGTTGTAGATTCGCCAAGTGTTCCTTCTATCTCTAAATCCACACCTGCATCAAGTAAAAATTTAACAAGTTCCACATTTCCATTCTTAGCAGCTATTACTAAAGGTGAACCAAAATAACCTTCATTATTAATGTTACCTCCAACAATAAGTTCTTTTATTTCAGAACTCCACAATCCATTACCAATCAGTACATTTAATTTAGCTAACTCTTCATCATTTAATTTTATAACTTTTGGTTCTTCATCATCTACAATATTAGAATTCTCAGTATTTTCTTCACTATTAGAAATGTCGATATTTTCACTACTTTCTTTATCACTAGAAATTTCAGTATTTTCCACTGTTTGTTGATTTTTTTGAGTTTCTGTTTTACCACATGAAATTATTAGTAGCAAAATAATTATTAGAATAACGTTTTTCATATTATTAGTCCTTATAGCAAATATATTGTTTGTATAATTATATTATATATTATATATTTTATTTAGTATATGTATAAAAGTTTTAGCACTAAACAACAGGGGGACATCAAATCTCTAGGGGTATTACCGTAGACAACGAATGGTTAGTCACACTTTTATGGTTATAAAAAATCATTAAGGGGGTACTTGATAAAAATAGATATTGTAGACTTGACTTAATCACCACTCCCCTAAAGGACTACTTACCAAACGTCTGTGTACAGAGTACAGGTACACGCCATAGCGTACTGACGTATGCCTGTCATTTGAAATCCCTCATCTGTGAGTTCGCCACGTTATCTCTTTTCTAGCAAAATATCTAATTCATCTACTGCTAAATATGTTAAACTCCTAGACATATTTATAAAATAATTGGCTTGCATTATATAATTAAAGTGTTAAAATGTGATAAGTAATTTTAATTGAGTTTTTTATAATATTGGTGGAAAAAGCTTATTAAAAAAATAACCCTCGCCAAACAGTGGGGTAATTTAGATGCAAAATTGATTCGGAAAACGTATTTCTTTTTATTTTACTAAAGTTCATAGTTGATTTCCGAGTAGGTCTATTACAATAGAGGAAATATAAATGACAAAAAATAAAGACAATGAAGATGAACAATTAAAAACAGAGGCTGAATATTCGGCACATACTATAAAACTATTATTTGTTATTGTAAAATGGCTTGTAATAACTATATTTTTTATGATTGTAATATTCTTAGTTACAATTATATATATTCTTGCAACTAGCAATATTGATATTAAAATAGACAGTACTGAGCGAGTAGATAATAAATCTATTATTTCTTTATATACAGGTAAAAATCAAACAATATCCAATCTTGACTTCAGTGATAAATAGATAGTTAAAATGGACAAATTAAAAGAAAGTAAAATTAAGAAATTATTTAATCTTATAACAAAACTAAGTAGTTTTGAATCTTCTGATGTAGATATAATATTAAATATGCCATTTAAAAGTGAACTTAATGATTTACTTGTTTTAGTCAATCTAACAGAAAATGAAAAACTAGCAATAGATATATGTATAATAAAAGGTGCTACTATTTTAGAGGCGACAGATATTATTTCTGTAAGTGAGCGTCAAATAGCAAACTACTTATCATCTGCTAAGAAAAAAATGCATCAAGTATGGAGTTGTAATAATCAAGCAAGAGCTTTTTTATATCTTACAAAAATACATGATATAGATTCTTCTATAAAATCAATATTAAAAATTAAATAATTTTTTATATTGAAGCCAACACTCTTGCATAATATGTGTTTTGTTTTTATAATATTAATTCTAAATAACTATGCTCTCAATATAAAAATTGGTTGCTTTTGTTTAATAAAATAATTGCATGAATTTTTCAGTTTTATTTCATTTACAACTTTTATATTTAAATTATGATATGGGTAAGATTAAATAATTAGGAGAATTATTATGAAAAAAAGAATTGTATTTTCAGTGTTTGTTTTTAGTATGATGTCATTACTTGTATTTGCTGATGGCCGTTATATCGCAGCAGAGGCTATACCTGCTCTGGCAAAAACATTTTTGAATGAACATTTCAGAGGTATTACTGTCGTTTATGCAGAACAAGAGTACAATGAGTTTGAAGTACATTTAGAAAATGGTGTTGAGGTTGAATTTACGGGCAATGGTGATTGGAAAAGTGTTGATGCTAAATGGCAAGCTCTACCAACTACTATTTTATCCCCTGCTGTTTTGGCTGCTGTGAAAGCTATGTATCCTAAAGCTGCTATTATAAAAATAGAGAAAGATTGGAATGGTTTTGATATAGAGCTTGACAATAGAATGGAACTTAAGGTAGCTACCGATGGTAAAGTATATGAAGTGGAATTTAATGATTAATTAAATTCTTATATCTTACTAAGTATTTTTTATATAAAGACAACATCTTAAATTATAGGAATACTTAGTATTTTTAAAAATGAAAGTTTTATTATATAATCGGAGAAATTATTATGAATGAGAATCAAGATAATCTTATTAAAGATATAAAAGAATCTGAATGCTACTGTAGAGATTGTGGTGCTATTATAAAAAAAGAAGCTGAAATTTGTGTGCATTGCGGAATAAGGCAAAGTAGTAGTCATAAATCTTATCTTGATGATGTTAAAAAATTACGTTCTATAATAATAGGCTTGATAGCTATATCAGGCTCTGTAGTTTTTATTATGATATTAGTTTGGATTTTAGATGAGATATTTTGATAAATTATTTTCTGATTTTGAATTATTAATAATTGTATGAAAATTTCAGCTTTATTTAGTGAAAGTGTGGAGGCAGTTATTACTGACCCTCCATATTTGTATTTGAAACACA
>CAMRCO010000066.1 GCA_947040945.1 uncultured Spirochaetia bacterium | reverse complement strand
AAAAAGTGCCCAACCTAAAAAGAGTTTAAGCTGGGCGAAGAGTAGATTATGAAGAAGCGAGAACAAAGTATAAGGCAAAACTGAAATATGAACACTATTTTTAGTTCTTATTTTACTATGCTTAAAAAAAATAAAAGGAAAACAAAATGAAAACAAAATTATCAGTTGGAGTAATACTCCTATCATTGGTTCTTATTTTTACTATATCATGTGGTAAAAAAGAAGAAATTCTATACGTTGGCACAAACGCTGAGTTCCAACCTTTTGAGTATTTAGAAGATGGCAAAATAGTAGGTTTTGATATTGATTTAATTACTGAAATAGCTAAAATGATTGATATGAAAATTGAAATAAAGAACCTTGCTTTTGATGGTTTAATTCCTGCTTTACAAGCTAAAAAAGTTGACCTCATAATAGCTGGAATGAGCGCTACAGAGGACAGAAAACAATTCGTTAATTTTACAGAACCATATTATACATCAAAGCAAGCTATAATCGTATCTAAAGATAATACTACAATAGTAACATTTGATGACTTAGTTGGAAAAAAAGTTGGTGTAGTTTTAGGCTTTACAGGAGACATTGCTGTAACAGACATTAAAGAAATTGATGTACAAAGATATAATGGAAGCTCTGAAGCTATTCTAGCATTAAAAGCTAATAAAATTGATGCTGTTGTTCTAGATTCTGAACCTGCTTACAATTATAGCCTACAAAATCCTGAGTTAAAAATGCTTGATACTAATCTTGCTGAAGAAACTTATGCTATAGCTTTAGGAATTGATGATACTGAGCTTTTAGAAAAAATAAATGAAGCATTAAAAACACTTAAAGAAAATGGAACATACGACACATTACATGCTAAATATTTTGAAGATAAAAAATAATTTCGAATACTAAATTAAGTGCCTCAAATGATTAATAATTGTTTGGGGTGCTTTTTTATTTATTAAGCACTTTATATAAAAACTCTTTTGCTCTCGCACTCTTAGGGTTTTCAAAAAACTCTTTAGGATTTTCGTCCTCCAAAATAGTCCCTTCATCCATAAAAATAACCCTAGTTGCAACATTACGTGCAAAGCCCATCTCATGCGTTACAATAAGCATAGTCATGCCTTCTTTTGCAAGATCTATCATAACATCTAAAACTTCTTTAATCATTTCAGGATCAAGTGATGATGTGGGCTCATCAAAAAGCATAACATCAGGATTCATCGCAAGTGCACGAGCTATAGCTATTCTTTGTTTTTGTCCACCTGATAATTTATTTGGATAAACATCTTTTTTATCTTCAAGTCCTACTTTTTTAAGTAAACGTATTCCATTTTCATAAGCTTCATCTTTGCTCATTTTTTTAAGCATCACAGGAGCAAGTGTTATATTTTCCATAACTGTCTTATGCGGGAATAAATTAAACAATTGAAACACCATTCCAACATGTTCACGAACAATGTTTATGTCAGTTTTTTCATCAACTAGATTCTCACCCAATATATGAATGCTACCACTTGTCGGGTCTTCAAGTTTATTAATGCATCTTAAAAGTGTAGACTTCCCACTACCAGAAGGACCAATTATAGTAACAATTTCGCCTTTCTCTATGTTTAAGCTTATATTTTTTAATACTTCTAAAGCAGCAAAGTTTTTGTACATATTTTTTATTTTAATCACTTTTCTTAAGCCCCTTCTCTATTTTTCTCATAAGGATAGCAAAAACTGATGTTAGAATTAAATATATAAGAGCAACAGCAATAAGAGGTTCAATTCCTCTATATGTTTGACTTGTAATAATATTAGCTGACCTAAGCAAATCAATGCCACCGATGAAACCAACAATAGATGTTTCTTTAAGAAGAACTATGAACTCACTTACCAAAGTAGGTAAAATATTTTTTATGGCTTGTGGTATTACAACATCTTTCATCGCAAGTGAATAAGGCATCCCCAAAGCACGTGCCGCCTCAAGTTGCCCTTTGTCGAGCGACTGTATACCTGCTCTTATTATTTCAGCAACATAAGCCCCTGAGTTTATTCCAAAAGCAAGACTTGCAACTACAACTATAGGGGTGTCACGTAAATACCCTACAAATATTAAATTAGCAAGTATCATAAGCTGAACAACAGCAGGTGTGCCACGAATTAAATTAATATACGCTAGGGCTATTTTCTCTAATGGGTTAAATTTCTCAAACCCTGCTTTATACTTTAGTGGGTAAAAATGAACTATTTGCATTAAAGAAAATAAAACTCCAAGTATAAGCCCTATAATTGTTGCAAACACAGTAGTTGAAACAGAAAAAACTAAGCCTTGAAGCATATACATATATCTATTTTGATCTATAAATATAACTTTTAGAAGTTCTAAATATTCAAGCATATACATAAATCCTTAAAAATATTACTTAGAGTTATACACCATAAAATCAATATAGTCAATCAAAAACTAGCCCTTAGGGAGTAATCTAACTGGATTTACTGGACGGCCTTTATAGTTTATCTTAAAATATAATTCATAGTCCTCTACAAATCCTGTTTTACCAATAGAGCCTATTTTCTCACCTTTTGCTACATTGTCTCCAACTTTAACATTAATATCAGACAAGTGAGCATAAGATGTTGTGTAGTCATTTTTATGCCTAATAATTACAACCATACCATAACCACGTACCAAAGAACTATACTCAACAACTCCCCCGTCAGATGCTGCCACTTTGTCTCCATACTTGCCTACAATGTTTATGCCTCTGTTTGCTACCTTATCCCCTTTTATACCGTACCCAACAGCAATAGAGCCTGAATAAGGCCAGTCAAATGAAGACTTAGGTAAAGATACACTTGGCTTTCTTTTAGCAGTAGACTTTACTATAGCTTTAGTTTCATAGACTTTAAGATTATTACCAATTAATAGCTTATATGTGTTTATATTATCTATTTTATTAAGTTTAGCAAGTTCATTAATATTCATACCAAACTTACGAGCAAGCCCATATAAGTTATCACCATTTTTTATTTTATAATTAGATAAAGTTTTTGTGTATAATATTCTACTTTTATTATAAACTTTAAGTTTTTCGTCTATTTGAAGTACATGTTTATCACTCAAATTATTAAGTGTATAAATCTCTATAGTATCCATATTATGACTTAATGCTATCTCACTTAAAGTGTCGCCTTTTTTCACTCTATATATTACTAAGTCGTCATCATCACTTTCTGTTTTCTTTTTAGTCGTAGTAGCTTTAGCAACTGCCTTTGTCGATTCAGATACATTTAGAGTAGCACCCACTTTAAGTCTATATTTTTTATAGTCATCTATATTGTTAATTTTAAAAAAAGTATCAACATCCATATTGTGAGCAAATGCTATACCAAAAAGTGTATCCCCTGCCCTAACTTTGTATGTTTTAGCGGTTGCTTTACTCGTAACTTTAGCGGGTGTTTTATTAGTAACAGTTTTTCCAGAACCGTTTTCATAAACACGAATATTGTCGCCTACTTTAAGATTATATTTTGAGTTAATATTGTTTATTTCATATAGCTCACTTAAACCCATAGAATATGTTTCAGCAATATCGCTTAAAGTATCACCTGACTTTACTTTATATGAAATGCTCTTTTTATAAACTTTAAGAATGTCATCAACTTTAAGATTATATTTTGAGTTAATATTGTTTATTTCATATAGCTCACTTAAACCCATAGAATATGTTTCAGCAATATCGCTTAAAGTGTCGCCCGACTTTACTTTATATGTAGTTGTTTTACTTTTTGATTTTTTAGGTTTTGTTGTTTTAGTAGATTCGTTTTTATATACTTTAAGATTACTACCAACTTTAAGATTATAATTTTTATAATTTTCTATATCATTAACTTTTAAGAAATCATCAACACTCATATTATGAGCGAATGCTATACCAAATAAAGTGTCGCCTGAACTAACTTTATAATCTTTAACAGTATTTGAATATAGGTTTATGCTTAAAATAAATAAAGCTGTAATTATAAAAGTTATAAAATTTTTTTCCATAATTAAAGTATTTCAAAACTTTCCTCTAATGGAGGGTCTGAAGCAAAAACATTAATAATAACATCACTTATACTAGATGTCTCTGTACCCTCTCTAACATGCTCTAAAAATCTTTCCATAATGCTTCTACCTTCACAAAAAGCAACAATTTCGATACTACCATCATAGTTACTCCAAACCTTGCCACTTATATCCATATCTAAAGCACATTTTTGTGTATACTCACTAAAGCCGACGTTTTGAACTCTGCCTTTAACTAAAATATTAACATTTAACATGAGTATATTATCGGTTATGTGTATGTGTATTTTTACATAAAGATTAAATAAAAAATTATTTGTTTTATGATTATCTTAAAAAATATTTCTAAACTTTAATGTATTTGGCAAAACCTTTTAAGACATTGAGTTTTAGGATGATCAAATATTTCAGTAGGGCTTCCATGCTCAACTATTTTACCACCACTCAAATAAAGAATATGATCAGAAACATTGCGCGCAAAACCCATTTCATGAGTAACAATAACAAGGTGAGTACCCTCTTCTTTTAACTTTTTTATAGTGCCTAAAACCTCAACTGTAAGCTCAGGGTCTAATGCGGCAGAAGGTTCATCAAAAAATAATAATTCAGGCTCATAAGACATCGCACGTGCTATTGCTAGCCTTTGCTGTTGCCCACCACTTAACTCTATAGGGAATTTATTTCTATGTTGCCCTAATTGAAAATGCACAAGTAATTCAGATGCTCTATCTTTAGCATCTTTTTTATTATAATTATGAACCTTCTCAAGAACTAATGTTATATTTTGAATTGCTGTGAGATGTGGAAATAAATTATATGCTTGAAACACAATTCCAATTTTTTTTCTATATTCAATTAAAAACTTCTCATCATTTTGAAGTTCATGTTCATTGATAGTAATGTTCCCACTAGTAATTTCTTTGTAACCTGAAAGTAAATATAAAAGTGTAGACTTACCACCTCCAGAAGGGCCTATAATTGTTACTACATTTTTATCTACTAAATCAATGCTAATGTCATCAAGCACATTAACACTACCAAATGTCTTAACTACATTTTCAAGTTTAAGTCTCATATAAAAACCTCGCTTCAAGATATTTGCTTAAAAGCGATATGAAAAATGTTAGAATTAAATATCCAATTCCAAGTACAATATATCCTTCCGTAAAATTAAAGTTTATAGCTGTTGTGTTTTGAACAGACAATGTAAACTCACTTAATGCTATTATAGAAAGTAAAGATGAATCTTTTATTAATGATACAAACTGACCTGCTAGTGGAGGTAATGTTCTTCTTATAACTTGTGGAAATATTATATAAAAATATGTTTGCCTAGTTGTGAACGATAAAGACCTTGCTGTTTCAATTTGTGTTTTAGATATACTTTGAATGCCCGCTCTAATTATTTCAGAAATATACGCACCCTCAAATATAGAAAGTATTAAAACTCCTGCTATAAATTTATTATTAAGCTGAAACAATACCCCTATAAAATAATATATAGTTATAATTTGAACAAGCAATGGCGTGCCTCTTATAATTTCTACATAAAACTTACCTATATAATGAAATATTTGTATTTTAGACAACTGGCTTAAAGCACCTAAAAACCCAAGTAAAACACTGCCAAATAAAGATGCAAGCGAAATACATATAGTAAGTATAAAACCTGCTATTATAGTATTTTTATATTCATATATTTTATACATATTCTCTGAAAGCTTCCCTATAACAGTTTCACCTTCAACTAAGTTAGGAGTTACTGTATACATATATGAAAGTGATAATATTAAAATAAATATTATTATAACAATTATAGAGTTTATAACTTTGACATAAAATGGCTTATTAGCATTATTGTCAGAATAAAATATTCTTATAAATTTTTCCATTATAATATTACACTCTTATTTAATAAAAAATTGTATGCCCTGCTCATCAAAATAATTTTTCACTTCAGATAAATGTTCATCAATTATTTTGTCTTGTTCTCCACTAGCCACATATTCAACTAAAAACATATTAATCTTATCTTTAAGTTCAGTATCATTTTTTCTTAAACCAATGCCCCAGTCCCCATTGTCTTCATCACTTATAGACTGTAAATATGCTCTAGTTGTGTTTGGATATTCTAATGAGTTTTTATAAACACTATAAACATCATAAATAAACACATCAGCCTTGCCTTGTGAAACTTCAAGCACGGCTTCTGCATCTTTATCAAACACAAGTATTTTTGCCTTGTTATATATTTTTTCAGCTAAAATTTGCCCCGTTGTACCCTTCTTAACCACAATAACAACATTTTCATTATTTAAGTCATCTGGAGTCATAACAGGGGAATCTTTATATATTAAAAGTGAAAGAAAAGCAGACGCATAGGGATCTGAAAAAGAAATTTGTTTTTCTCTTTCAGGAGTAATAGAAAGTGAAGATATAATCATGTCAATTTTTTTTGAAGTTAAAGCTGGCACTAATCCTGAATAAGCTATTTCCTCTATTTTTATATCTCGTCCAAGATACTTACCTAAACTCTCAGCAATAGAAACGCTTATCCCATAAGGTTTGCCGTTTTTATCTATTGTCTCAAATGGTGGAAACTGTAATTCCATGCCAATAATAAGCATGTCTTTACCTAATGTATTTTTATTAGTATTGTTATTGCTACAAGAAAATATTATAAAAATAATAGAAATTAATAATATAGTTTTTTTCATAATCTAACTCCTCATATAAAACTAATTTATAATTAAAAAGTAATATATATACCTATTATTTTTAAGCATATATTTAAAAAATCCACCTATTTGTACTATCAAGTGATTCGACATCAATTATTTCCATACTCTCAAATGTCCTCATAAGTAAATCTCTCACATCAGTACCTATATATTGAGTATTTTCCGCATTTTCTTTTATCATGGCATAACCATCTCCGCCACTAAATAACCAATCAGATGTTATCATTTTATAAACTTTATTGTCATCAATTGGCTCACCATTAATCATAACACTTTCTACAACCTTCTTATCAGAAACTGTAACAACTATTCCTTTTGAAAGCATAACAAAACCGCCGCTTCCATAATTGTCTATGGCTGACATAGTAAGTATATCACGGACAACGCTACCTTTAGCCTCAAAATAAACAGCCATATTATCGAATGGATGAATTTCATACATAGTCCCAAGTGTAATAATTCCTTTTTCAAGCGGAGAACGAACACTTCCTGAATTAAGAAAAACAAAATCAATATCTCTATCACTAAACTCATCATAAACAATATCAGAAATAAAATTTCCAAGAACTGTAGATTCTCTTCCCAAATTAGAATCATCGAGTGTATCACTAAGCATTGCAATTTTAGAACCCATTCTTTCATCAACCAAAACTTTTTTATCCATTACATATTTCTCAACTTCTTCATCCATTCCAACATTAACAATTGGTATATATTGATACTCATAACTATCAATATTATTATCGCTATCAACTTTGATGTCCAATTTTCCAAGCTCTTTAATATTGCTATTAAGCTGAAGAATTATAGTATTATTAATCTCCACAGGTTCAGGCAAGAATGTGTGAGTATGTCCACCAATAATTATATCAAATTTATTTGGAAATTTTGTTGCTATTTCTTTATCATTTTCAAATCCAGAATGTGAAACTAGAACAAGTAAATCATTTGTTTCTATACTTTTATCACTTTTAAAAAGCTCTGTAAGAGAATCAATTTCATCATTTACTATAAATTGACCTTCCTCATCTTTATCAGCATAAACTTCATCAGATGTTAGAACACCAATAAAAAGAATACTTTTACCAGCAATATTTGTTACAAAAGTTGAAGGCACAATTTGTTTACCTGTATCTTTCTCGTAAGCATTGAGAGTTATTGTTGGAAACTTTCTTATTTCTAATATTTCATATGCTCTTTCAAGCCCAAAATCAAATTCATGATTTCCTAAAACTGCCAAATCAAACCCTGACATATTAAGAATATCAGATGATTCAAGCCCCTCGTATATAATTGAAAAAACAGACCCAGTTACAACATCCCCACCATGTATAGCCATAGTGTTAATATTAGTTTCTTTTATGCTTTTAATCAAATGAGCAAGCTGTGATGAGCCTCCATTAGTTGAAACTGCTCCTGTTTCTTTATCAGTTCTAATAGCAGCTAAGTGTTTTGAATGTGTATCATTAATATGCAAAAATGTGATATTTGCAAAATCTTCTTTTTTTGAACAAGAAAAAGCCAAGATAACAACTAAAATCAATACATACAATTTTTTATACATAAATATACTCCCAAAAAATAACTATATTAAATTATAAATGAATTAAATTATAAATCAATTAAAAAAAATTATAATTTTTATTTCTTTTTTTTGAGTGTATACTGCTTTTTAAGTACTCTAGATGAGCAGTCGAGTGTAAAGTCGTCATACTGTGCTTCATCTTTAAGGTGATAAGCAAGCCCTCCAACCATAGCTGCATTGTCGGTTGTGTACTTCATTTCAGGCACATAAGCCTTAAAGTCAGAGCTTCCTAAAAATAAACTTCTCAAATAACTATTGCAAGCAACTCCACCTGACAATGTAACATTTTTTATGCCTGAAAATTCACTATACTTTTTTATTTTTACGTAAAGAGGTTCAATAGCACTAATTTGAAAACCTAATGCAATGTTCTCATTTGTTTTTTCAAAGCCTTTTTGTAAATATTTATCTGTGTTATATATACACGCTGTTTTAAGCCCGCTATATGAAAAGTTATATTCGTCGGCTCCTGAAAGAAGTATGATAGGATATTTAATAGCCCCCTCCTCCCCACTTTGAGCAAGCTTATCAATTATAGGCCCACCCGGGTATCCTAAATTAAGATGCTTTGAAACTTTGTCATAAGACTCACCAATAGCATCATCTAAAGTTGTACCAATAACCTCATACTGTCCATGTGCATAAACTTTTGTAATAATAGTATGTCCACCTGACACAACTGAGGCAATATATGGGAACTCAATATTTTGTGTTAAGTGAGGAGAATATATGTGCGCTGCAATATGGTCGACTGCGATAATTGGTTTTCCTGTCGCAAACGATATTCCTTTAGCCACCCCCACTCCAACAAGTAATGAGCCTATAAGACCCGGTCTATTTGTTATAGCAATAGCATCAATTGAATACATTTTAATATTCGCACAATTTAGAGCCTCATCAATAAGAAAAAATATAGCCTCTAAATGTTTACGTGCAGCTATTTCAGGTACTACCCCTTGAAAGTCTTTATGAAACTCAACTTGTGAGCTTAAAAGAGACACGAGTACATTATTGCCATTTTCAACTATAGCAACTGAAGTGTCATCACATGAAGTGTCTATTGCAAGTATTTTCATTAAAACAAATCCAAATTATTGTATTTTATTATTATTTTCTCTTTCCTGTAAACGTATATATGTTTCAAGTATTAAAGTGGCAGCAATGAGGTCGCTACTTTTCTTTTTTGTCTTTCGACTTTTACCCCTCAAAATAGAGTCAGCCTCTTTTGATGTGCCATATTCATCAACAAAAATAATTTCACTTTTCACACTTTTCCCAAGCCAATCAGCAAACTTTCTTATCTCTCCACACCATTCGCTCTCGAGTCCCTTGTCAGAAAGCGGAAGCCCAAAAATAACAGTGTCAATATTTTCAAGCTCTATGATGTCCATTAAAGCACGTTTTATTTTACGAGCATTAGTTTCCTCTATTAGTTTATGTGGAAATGGTATTCTAACTTGATTGTCAAGAATTGCTGTTCCTGTGCGTTTTCGTCCAAAATCAACTGAAAGTATCATATTATTCTACTTCCGTAATAATGTCATATTCACTGAAGTTATGCACACTTGACTTAATATAGCCTACCCCATTATCAACATTACGTAAACTCGTAACCTTATTAAATTCCCCTATCTCATTTTTCACAAAAAGTTCTTGACTTGAATCAACAATACTTAAAAAACTAGCCCCTATATAAACAATAGGTTTGTTCTCATTAATTGTGTTATATATTTTTATTTTCGTGTACTCATTTTCATTACCAATCACCATTCCCATTAACCTACGACCTTTAAGGTATGACTTAAGTGTTGGTTTAATTCGAGGCTCTTGATGACGACCTTTCAAATAAAAACCTGTATCACTTTCACGCCTGCTCACACTTTGAAGCTCATTCATATAATTTATAGATAATTCATCTTTTATAGCATCCTCATAATTTGAAGAGCCAACTCGATTAAGCAAGTCAAGTAAATATCTATACACACGGACAATTGTCGCAACATAATAAACACTTTTCATTCGCCCTTCAATTTTTAAGGAATCAACACCTGCTTGCTCAAGTAAGTGTATATGCTTTGTCATGTCTAGGTCACGAGCACTTAATATTGTCGCTCCATTTTCGCTTTCCTCAATTTTCATATATTCACCAGGTCTAGTCGTCTCCTCAATATATGTATTAAACTCCCACCTACAAACTTGAGAGCAATCACCTTTATTGGCATCACGTTCATTTATATAATTTGAAAGTAAACATCTGCCTGAGTAGGACATACAAACTGCCCCATGAACAAACGCCTCAATTTCTATGTCGGTTTTATCTTTTATAGCTCTAATCTCATCAAGTGAAAGCTCACGTGCAAGAACTATTCTTGATGCTCCAAGCGACTTCCACATATTTATTGTATAGCTATTTGTAACATTAGCCTGCGTACTTATATGCACATTTGCGTTTGGAATATTCTCTCTTAACATAGAAAAAACACCCATGTCGGCAACAATGAAAGCATCGAGATTAATACCTTTAAGTTCATTTAAATAATTTTTAAGGTTTTCGGTATCATATTCATGCAAGTAGGCATTAAGTGTGAAATACACTTTTTTACCCAATTTATGTGCATGATCTACACCCTCTTTAATTTCTTCTATACCAAAATTACTACTTTGATTACGCAAATTAAAACTTGACCCACCAATATAAACGGCGTCAGCTCCATAATGTAATGCGGTTTCTAATTTCTCTTTATTTCCTGCAGGTGCTAATAATTCCATAGTCGAATAATTATACACTTAACTTAGTCTAAAATCAACCAGCAACAAAATAATTAATTGCGGGAACTTTTTTGAAACTTATGCGTCAAACTTAGTATAAATAAAAAAAATGGAGAAAAATAATTATGAAAAAAATATTTATGGTATTAGCAATGGTTGCAGTATTTGCAGTTTCAGGAGCTACAGTTTATGCCTACAATGGTAACGGACACAATAACAATGGATATTATTATGATAACGATCATGATGGACATAACGGTGGTTGTGGAAATGGACGCGGACGTGGACATAACAGAGGAAACGGACACAGATATTAGTAGATTCTCTTAAGGAATATATAAAACCAGCTTTTTATTAAGGGCTGGTTTTTTTGTATGTATAACTAGCTCAATTGAGTTTTTTATTCTTTAATATATTATGTACACTCGTATTAGTTAGGAGTATCAAATAATTTAAATTATAAATAATTAAAACTTACACAAAATACTTATTAAAATCCTTAAACTTCTCTTCACTTCCTGAAGCATAAACACACATTAAAATATAAATCGCACTGCTCATTCTGTTTAAGCACTTGTCAACACCAATCTCGCATTCAGTTTTTTCCATTGAGTCAAGCACTGAAATGTAGACGAGTTCAAGTTCACGGACAAGAGTCCTCAAAGTGTTTAATGTTAAAACTGTCATGCTATATGTTGCGTCAATTCCAAACAAATGATTTATACCGAAATATTTTTTGGGGTGATGAGACATTTCTCTGAGCATTGCTTCGTCCAAATTAAATATAGTGAAGTCATCAATTTTTGTTAGCATAACATCAGAATAAGTCATTTTTTGTATTATGTTATGAAAGTCATTAAAATATTCATAAATGTCATTTTCACCCAAGTCCTTAAAAAGTCTTTGAGCCAAAATAAAATTGGCAGACATGCTGTCGAGCTTTCCTCTAAAAACAATACGTATATCACTTTTTCTAACCATAGTGCTCGCATCTAATTGTGTTTCGACTTCAAGTTTTTTCTCTTTCATAATTATAAATCCTTACCGCATATTATATATATATATTAAGTATAGTCGATAATATTTATTTTGCAACTTATCAATATTATGTTAGAATAATAGGAAATAAAAAATTGCGACTAAACCATGAACATAAACCAAGTAATTATAAACAGAATGAAAGAAAGTAGTGAGTTTCAAAATTTTCTTAAATACCCAACAAGTGAAGTGTCAGGACTTAAAGGCGGTAGTGAGGCATTATTTTTTGCGACACTATTAAAAGAAGAAAATAAATCAATACTAATAATAAAAGAAACTGAAGAAGAAGCTTTTGCCCTTGCCCAAAACATCGCTTTTTATAATGTGGAGTCCTACAGCTTCCCCGACTACGACATAATTCCTTTCACCGAAATGTCACCCATAACCGACATAATGCATGAGAGAATTAATGTGTTATATAAATCGACTTTAGAAAAAAATATCATTGTAGTTTTAAGTGCTAAGTCAGTTTTACGCCTACTCCCAAATAAAGACACTTTTAATGAATATATATTAGAGCTTACAGTTGGAATGAAAATCGACTTAGAATATTTAAGATTATTCTTGCATGACTTAGGATACGTGCATACAAGAGAGGTACTTGAAAAAGGCGTCATCACAACTCGTGGTTCCATTTTCGACATCTTCTCACCCATATACGACAACCCTGTAAGAATCGAATTTTTTGATGACGAAATTGAAAGCATAAGACATTTCAGTATAGAGGACGGAAAATCATTTCAAAGCATAAACTCATTTACAATAGTGCCTATTCGTGAATGTATTTTTGATGACGAAACACTTCAAAATATTTTAGAATCTGAAAACAATATTGATGCCCCAATTAAAGAAAAGCTTGAACATAGTAAATATTTTGCAGGAAGTGAAAACTTACTCTCAATATTTAATGAAAGCCTTAACACAATTTTCGACTACTATGAAAATGCACTTGTGTTTGTTAAAGACAAAACTCAAGTAAACGCCGCATTCTCTAATTATATAGATTCTATAAATTACTCATTTGAAAATCCTGACAATATATTCAAGTGTATCGAAAATTATAATAACCTCTATATCGACAATAATACTTTTTCTAACATATTAAACTCATCAACAAATATTTCATCATTTAAGACTCCAGAAACAAAATCGATATTCGATTTCAAAGAAGGATTATCATTTAAGTCTCGACTCACAGAATTTTTAGACTATATAAAAGAACATTTAAGCCTCGATTATTTTATTATACTCACAACAAGCCATGATGAACAAGCGAGTAGATTTTATAAACTTACAGAAGACTTAAACCCAACACTCATACTCGAAAATGATAA
>CAMRCO010000065.1 GCA_947040945.1 uncultured Spirochaetia bacterium | reverse complement strand
GTTATGTCTTCGTCTTCAATTTTATTTACTATTTCCTCTGTTTTTATTCCCTTAACTTTTCTGGTTACTTTTTCTTTTTTTACTGACACAACTTTCTTAACTGTTCCTTCTTTTTTGTCTACAGATTTTATTTGAACTGCACTTTTCTTTTTAACTATTTTATCTTCTTCCATTATTACTCCCTAAATTTATTTATTACCTATTACTACATTATAGAAGAAACTATAAGTGTTTAATTTTATAATATTACCTTATAATAAATAGTAAGCATATATAGTTGTTATTTTTTGTATTTATATATATATTGAACATGCATAGAGGTTTAAAAACATTAGTTAAGGAAGTTATTATGTCTAGTCAAGTAAATGATGGAGTTTTTTTCATTGATGACTTAAGAAAATGTACAACGAAAGATGAAGTAGAAAAATATTTTGATAGTGTTTCTGTAGATACTCTTGACAAGAAGATGACAGCTTTAATTAAAGCCACAGGTTCATCTAGAGTAGATTATTTTGATAGCAGTGTAGATATAGAAAAAAAATATAACGCACTTCTTAGTGTATTTCTAGATGAGGAATTTCGCTTTCTAAAAGGCTATTAGTATAAATGGATAATGAAAAACACTCGCTAAACGAATTATGTAAGAACCTTAAAATTTGCAAAAGCTTAAAAAAAGAATTTCTTGACAATTTAGAAAGTAATTTTTTTTCAAGTATTTTTTCAAAGTATATTGAAGCGTCTTATCTTTCTCATTGGAAAAGCACTATTGAGAGTGTTATTCTTCAAAATAGAAGAGAAAAAAATTGCACAAAGACTTCGCATTCTACAAATAATTATTCCTCATATAAAATAATTATTATAGAAAAAAAGGATCTAGATGTACCCGCATTAATTTTAACAGATGAAAATCTATCATTGGATACTATTCATGTAAATGCGGCTATGAATACTTCTGAAAAACGTGTTACCATAGCTCATGAATTAGGACATATTATAATTAACCGATGTTTATTAGAAAATGAAAATTTTAATTCAGAAGACATAACACATCTAAGTGAAGAAGAAAGAGAGGAGCTTGCTACTTTATTTTCATATTATATCATAGAAGACCGTTCTCATTTTTATAAAAAAATATCACAAAAACATTCTCTCTTTTATAAAGATATAGAGAAAATAATTAAAGAAATAAATATTAACTATAAAAATTCAAATAAACTATCTTAAAAAAATAAGCTACTTTCAATAAAATCTGTAATCTAATTTAAAAACCAAGTCCATAAAAAGCAAAAAATTAATAGCGAACAATTTATTTGATATATAATATAATCTAATGAAAAAGAGTAAAAGTGTGAATTGTAAGTCCCCCACTTACACTCACTCACAAAAAAAATTAGAAGTAGTATATCTAATAATAAAAATATACTACTTCTAATAATAAAAGAAAATTATTCAGCTTTTAATATTCTTGGTGCAAGTTTAGATAAAACAAGTAATGTTATAAGCCCTGTAGTGAAAGCCATAAATGGATTAAATGTCAAACTTCCAACCACAATACCTACCAAAGATGATAACCCTATAACTACAGCATAAGGCATTTGAGTTATAACATGTTCAAGTAGTGGGCAATTACTACCTGTTGATGAAAGTATAGTAGTGTCTGAAATTGGTGAGCAATGATCTCCAAATATACCACCTGATAAAACTGCTCCCAAAGAAATAGATAAAATAGTAATCATATCAGTGCCTGTGTATCCATTACTAATAGCAAGTGCTTCAGCTATAGGAAGTGCTAAAGGAATCATTATACCAAAAGTACCCCAACTTGTACCTGTAGAGAAAGCTATTAGGCAAGCAATTAAATATAGAACAACAGGTAATATCCAAAGTGGTAAATTAGAGCTACCCACAACATCTGACAAAAATAAGGCTAAACCAAGACCACCATTTTCAGGTGTTGCACGTATAACTCCACCTATAGTCCAAGCAAGCGAAAGTACCATAAGAGCAGGAACCATTGATTTGATACCATCAGTAATAGCATCACTTGCCCCTCTTATTGTTAATAATCTTCTAGATAAATAATATATATATGATATAACTATCGAAATTATAGCCCCATAAAACAAAGCTTTTGAAGCATCTGTTGAAACAAAAGCATCGAATAAACTTATGCTAGCTACAGCATCAGCAAAAGTAACAATACCCTCGCTACCAACAGCACCAAGCCATGTTGTAACAGGAAACATTATTGTCGAAACGATAATAAGTATTAGAAGTGATATTATCATATCAAACCAACACGCCCCTCTGTCTTCATCAGCACGCCCTAAGTCACCTGGACATTCACCAAAACGCTCTGAATCAAATAACATTCCATTAGATGCATTTTTCTCACTTCTCGCCATAGGCCCAAAATCTTTAAGTCCCATTGCTAGAAGAAATACAAATATAATAGCAAGTAATGCATAAAGGTTATAGGGAATAAGCTGTAAGAAAAACACAAACTCATTTAGCCCTGTTGCCTTAAATGTTTCAGTATCTCTGATATAGCTAATTACAGTTACAACCCATGTTGAAATTGGTGCTATAATACAAATTGGTGCTGCGGTTGAGTCTAGTATATATGCAAGTTTAGCCCTTGAAACTTTATGTTCATCAGTTGCAGGACGCATAACTGTCCCCACAGCAAGTGCATTAAAATAATCATCAATAAATATTAAAAGACCAAAAAACCATGTAAAAAGCATTACACTTCTTTTTGTTCTTAAAAATCTTGATGCCCAAACTCCAAATGCTTTTGTCGCTCCTGTTCTCGAAAACATTCCTACAAAGCCACCCATTAAAGCACAAAAAAGTAGTATTCTAATGTTCCAACCATCTCCGACCATTCCAGCAAGCAAATCACTTAAAGATGTTAATGCTATAAATGGATTTCCTGATGCCACAATTAAAGTCCCTGACAGTATACCCGCAAAAAGAGAAAGTATAACGTCTTTCGTAACTAGTGCTAACACTATCGTAAGTAGTGGAGGAATAATCCCCCAAAGTCCCAAATGTTCCATAATCATATCCTTAAAAAATTTATTTTAAACTTTATATATTATTAAAATATAAAAAGTTAATTGCTTGAACTTAAAATATATAAACAAAGTTTAAGCCACAAGCCAAACTTTACTTATATACTAAGAATAGACAGAAAATGCTAAGTCAAAAATAATATTAAATTATTTTCTACTTAAGAGTATTTTCTTTGTTAGGTTTTATTTTATTTGATGTCGAAAATTCAATGTTAATACTTTTCTTTACAACAACACCAATCGGGTCAGTGTTTAATAATTGTTGTAAGTTACACATAAGTATTCTCCATTAAAATTTAGGGTTTCTATTACCCTTCTGTAAAAAAAAAGATAGCATATTATAAAAATAAAGTCAAGCTTTAAATTGTTATTTCGGCTTAAAAAAAACAAAATACTTAGAAAAAGAAACCTATTATTAGTATTAATTACTTAAAACTATAGTTTCTTGATTTAATCAATGAAATATGTTAGAATATATTAAAATAAATCATTAAGAGGTAATTACTATGAGCGAAAAATATAAGACAGGCGAAACATGTAACGAGGAAGGAAATTACAAAATAAGATGCTATAAAGAAATGGTATTTGTAAAAAAAGGAGACCAATTTCCTCCACATCCTGCTTCAGGTAAAGACGCTAATTACACATTAGCAGACGACAAAAAATAATAAGAATTAAAGCTTATTTGCTAATAAAGTGATGTAGGGAACAGTCTCTATGTCACTTTCTTTTATGTTCACTTCAGACAATATATTTTTAATATGACTTATTTGATAATCAATATCTAGTTTAGAGTCAATCATTTCTATTTCAATAAAATCCCCAAGCCCTTTTATAGACGACACTTCAATTAATGTATCTTTATATAAAAATGCTCTACCCTTTTTTTCTTTCTTTACATACTCACTGTAGCCTAAAATGTTATTTAAGAATTTGAGTATATTTCGAGTATTTTTTTTACTGAAAACCATTTCTCTTTCTGTATTAACCTCAACACCTTCAATTAATTCCCTAATCTTTGTACAAAATGTATATTTGCCATTCTCCATTCTAAGTCTCAAGCATTCATCAATTTGAATATTTTTTGATTTTATATTAATAGATTTCGCATAATAAATATCTTTCTTAAAATACTTTTTCTTATACTTAGCATTTTTATAAAGAAAATCTATCAAAGATTTTATATCTATTACATTGGCTTTAACTTCTACTTCTTTTTGAACTACTGCTTTAATTTTACTCATAGTTTATGCAATCACCATTTATCATCTTGATAATTTGTATATTTAGAAGTACTGTCATCTATGTATGCACCTTTTTTATCATATAAGAATGGTGCTAATTTACTAAAAATCATAAATAGTGGAGAAGCGAGTATCATAGTAAGTGGCATTGCTATTAAAAGTTCAGCCCTTATAAAAATAGACACTGTTAGAATATCATAATATATTGCGGTTAATAAAAATAGCAATACAGTTTTTATAAGAGATGCAATTGTTGACAAAAATATACCCGCAGCCATTTGTCTAGAAAATATTTTAATATTGAAAAAACCAATAAAAAAACCAATATTCAAGAAAATAATAGCATGAGTTCCGAGTATAGAAGTGCTAACCACATCTTGAAAAAGCCCTATAATAAACCCATAAATAATCCCTTCAAATGATCCATACCTAAATGCTATAAATGATAAAAATATCAGAAGTATATCAGGTTTAGCCCCTAGTGCAACTCTTATTAAATCATAAGCAGGAGAAGCTTGAATAAGTACAAGCAATATAGCTGTAATTAAAATCATTATTATACGTTTCAATTTATTACACCTTCTTGAAGTAGCATTTCAGTATTTTCATCCTCTTCACTTAAAAGCTCAAGAACCTCTTCATCAGGAATCTTTTTTATAATATACACATCTTCAAGTGATGAAAACAAAACAATAGGCTCAACATAAATATCATGAAAAAGCCCGTAACTCTTTTTTTCTACCTTAAATATATTTCCTACTAAAATACCTTTAGGAAAAACACCACCCATACCACTTGTTACAATACGCTCCCCCTCATCAACATCAACATCACGGTCAATATACTCAAGATAAGCTTGTGCTGACTTAGGGCTTTGACCTGACATAATACCTGTGGTTCTTGACGCCTCAAGCATAACTGATATTTTAGAGCGTTGATCCACAATAGACAAAATCCTACTATTGTATAATCTTGTTTCTATCACCTTACCAACTAAACTCTTCACACCATTTTGATATGCGATAACAGGCATCCCAACAGATATACCATGGGCACTACCTTTATTTATAATTATTGTTATATAAAAATTTTGAGGGTCTTTTGAAATAATTTCAGCATATTCTAAAGGATATTCATCTTGAGGTCTCTCATTAAGTGTTTGCCTAAGCCTAATATTTTCTCTATAAAGCTCATCATACTCTAAAGCTGTTCCCTCAAGGTCAGATATACGGTCACGAAGTATTTTAACTTGATCTCTAAGCACAAATATATCAGTAATACCCGTATAAAGCTTAACAAAAGCTTGTGATATATTTTTAGTAGCATTTTGAAGTGGGTAAATACTAAGAGAATATATGGTTCTTACATCGAAACTAAAATTACTTTTATGCAAAACCATGAGTAAAGCCGCAAAAATGTTTAGCCCAATATAAAGAACAAGTATTTTATGTTTTAAGACTGTATTCACAATTTTCTAGGAATAACGCTTATAATTTTTTAGATTTTTAGCTTCCTCTATGAATCTACCGCAGCCTGTCGCAACACAAGTAAGCGGACTTTCAGCTAATATAACAGGAACTCCTGTCTCACCAGAAATAAGGTCAGTAAAGCCTGAAAGTAATGATGTACCACCACTCATAACAATACCACGTTCAACGATGTCGGCAGCAAGCTCTGGTGGAGTTTGGTTTAATACTGACTTCACCGCATCAAGAATCTCTAAAAGAACATCTTTTATAGCCTCTTTTATTTCAGCACTGTTAACTGTAAGTGTTTTAGGAAGCCCTGATACAGAGTGACGACCTCTAATATCCATAGTGTTTGAAACGACACCTTTATATGCATTACCAATATTTATTTTAATTTCTTCAGCTGTACGCTCCCCAATATGCAAGTTATGCGTTCTTTGCATATAACGTATAATAGCCTCGTCAAGCTTGTCGCCCCCGACTCTTATAGAAGAACTTTTTACAATGCTACCCAAAGAAAGTACAGCGACTTCAGTAGTACCACCGCCAATTTCTACTATCATATTACCACGAGCTTCGTTAATAGGAATATTAGCCCCAATTGCAGCCGCACGAGCTTGTTCTATTAAAAATATAGTACGTGCCCCTGCTTGTTCACAGCTTTCTCTTACTGCCCTACGTTCAACCTCAGTAATACCTGTTGGAATACCTATGGCTATTCTTGGCTTAATAAGTGTTCTTTTATTATGCACACGAGCAATAAAGTAACGTATCATTTTTTCTACAGTATCAAAATCAGCTATAACACCATCACGCATAGGCCTAATAGCAGAAATTTCACCGGGTACTTTTCCAAGCATCTGTTTAGCCTCATTTCCAACGGCAATAACATTACCTGTACTCTTCTCAACAGCAACAACAGAAGGCTCTGCCAAAACAATACCCTCTCCTTTAACATAAACTAAAGTATTCGCAGTACCTAAGTCTATACCCATATCACTTGAAAACATATTATACAAAAAGTTAAACATAATTAATTATAATCTCCTTAAAGCTTCTCTTGCCAATGCATGATTTTTATCTATTTCTAACGCCTGTCTATACATGGAAACTGCATCAGATCGTTTTCTCATTTTTTGATACAAATTACCTATATTATAATATATATCTGGATTTTCTTCATTTATTACCATAGCCCGTCTATAAAAAAACTCACTTTCACCATAAAGACCTTGTCTTAAGTAAATATCCCCTAATTTAGAGTTTATATTATACCTTAAAACATTATCGTTTATTTCTCTATATTCTAAATCAGAAAGCACCTCTATAGCTTTTATATAATCCTTTCCGCCTTCATAAGCATCTGCAAGCTCATAATGAAGCTTTATCTGAAAATCCTCACCATCATTACCTTCGCTATTTATAGCATTTTGTAAATGTAAAATTGCCTCGTCATAACGCCCAATCTCATAACATATATTAGCTAAATCGATTACAGTTGAGCTTCTTTTATCGCCCGCTTCTATAGCACTAACATGAGCATCATAAGACTCTTTATAATATAAACTCCCAAGATTTTTATATGCAGTACCCAAACGCTGATATAAAAGCCACACTTCTTTAGATTTAGGATAAAGTAACAATGCTTGTTTCGAATATATAATTACTTTCTCACTTGCATCTATTAAAACATCTTTATCAGTACTACGCACAAGTATATCATAATACAAATCAACCCCAGCTAGAACCACAGCTTTATCTACAGGATAATCAGCATATAAATCTGTAAATATAAATGAAGCATTACCATAGTCATTTAAACTCATATAGTCATATATAGAGTCTACCTTTTTATTCTGTATATAATTATATATTAAAAAAAATGAAATGAAAACAATCGCTACAAATACTATTAACGATATAATAAGAACACGAAAGTTTATTTTTTTTTCTACACTATATATGTATGGCATTGCTATTATAACCTAGTCATTATTTTTTACAACTCCACTATTATTATTATTCCCATTATAGAGAGCAAATATTCCATCTTTTGGATTTGTCGTTGCAGTTGGAGCAATCACACATAGTCCTTCTAAAATAGCACCATTTTGAATAATAAGTTCAGGTGTTTTAATCTCTCCAAGTATCCTACTTGTAGGCATAAGCATAACACGATTTTTAGCCTCAATATTACCTATTATAATACCTTCTGCAACAACAGTATTCGCCTTAATATTCGATTTTACTTTACCAGAAGCTGTAACAAATATACTCTCTACACTTAAATTCTCCCCTTCATAACAACCTTCAACCTTAAGCGCTCCCTTAAGAGAAAAAACACCCTTAAAACAAGAATTCTTTCCAATAATAGTATTTATTTCATTTGATGAATTATTTTTCTGAAACATTCTAACTCCTAGTTTTTACTATATACTATAGCACCATTTATATTATTAAAATTAAATTTCGTATCCATTCCAAATAGTGATTCAGTATGCCCCATAAATAAATAACCCCCATCATTGAGTATATCATAAAATCTATTTACAGTCAATTTTTGAGAGATGCTATCAAAATATATTAAAACATTTTTACAAAATATTATATCCATACCGTTTTGAGTTCCTGTATGCATTAAATTATGAAAATCAAATGTAATTAATTTTTTTAAAAAGCTTTTCACCAAATAACTACCATCAGATGTTTTATCAAAATATTTAGACAAATAACTAGCTGGTACATTATCCATTTTTTCTTTACTATACCTTCCTTCCCTTGCTTGAATAAGAGATTTAAGAGATATATCACTTGCAAAAATATGAAAGTTTTTTTCAGTCATTCCAAATGTTTCCAAACATGTTATTGCTATAGAGTACGGTTCTTCTCCTGTAGAGCATCCAGCACTCCATATTTTTATCTTAAAATTTGATTTATCTTTAAGTAGCTTAGGAAGAAAAACATCTTTAAGTACTTGAAAGTGAGATTCTGCTCTAAAAAACTTTGTCAAATTAGTAGTTATTTTGTCTAAAAAACTGTAAAGATTTGATTTATCTTCAGATATAAAAACGTAAAAGTCTTTAATATTTTCAATATCATTCTCTTTCATTGAAATCTCTATTCTTGACTCTAAGATAACCTTATTAATAACATTAAAGCAAATACCACTTTCTCTATAAATAAGGTTTTTAAAAGATGAAAAATCTTCTTCACTTATAGTAAATTTATTCATAAAACTAATAATTTAACAGCCTGATTTTACTTACTTTTTGAAAGCACGCTAGCAACTCTCTCTAAAACCTTTTTTCTATCTAAAGGTTTTGTTATATAGTTTTTGGCTCCTGCTAGAAGTGCCTTTTTCACCATATCTTCCTTACCTAATGCACTAATCATTATGACTTTAGCATCCTTATCATAACTAACAATTTCAGTAAGTGCTGTTATACCATCCATTTTAGGCATTGTTATATCCATAGTAACTAAATCAGGTTTAAGCTCTTTATAAAGCCTTAAAGCATCATGTCCATTCTCAGCCACTCCTGCCACAGTATACTGTCGTGAAACAAATATTTGTTGAAGTTGCTTAATTACAAAGGCGGAATCATCCACAATCAATATTCTATAATCAGAATTTGAATTTTTATCTTTGTTATCTATATCTGTCATAATATCTTACTCCTTTTCCGATTCTACGGAAACTAATATATTAAAATTTCCTATAATTGTATTTACTTTTATCTCCAAAGCTTCATGCCTTATTGTCAAAATAGTTAAATCATTTCCAGACATAATAACAGGAGTAGACATATTTACATCATATCCTTTTAGGGCAAGTTTTGTAACAGCTATTCCTACTATTAAATTAATAAGTTCCTGTATAATTGACACTGAAAACTTATTAAAACCATCAAACTCTGTATCAGACATTAATTTAATCATTTTAATGGCAGTATCCTCTGACATATAAAGCACAAAATATCCTTCAACATATCCAGACAAAGAAACAGTCGATACAACACCAGATATGGCTGGCAAACGGCTTTGAAGGGAAATGTCATCACTCAAAACCTCGCCTCCTATATATTCATGCAATATATAACTAGCGGCTTCAGCGAAAGGCTTTATATAATCTATACGCATCAATGATTTCCTTAAAAGATTAAACACAAATTATTATATCAACTTATATCTTTAATTGCAAGTATTTTACATTAGTGTAATCAACTATAGTCTTATAAAAACGGAATATAAGAAAATGAAAATACAAAAAATACTGCGATAAATAAAGAAGGTATAAAATCTCCCGTCTTAATCTTCGTTACACCAATCAAGTTTAAACCAATCATTAAAAGTACAGCTCCACCTACTCCTGTTATTTCTGATATAACAGCTTCTGACACATAAGGCTCAATTTTCAAAGAAAACAAAGTAAGTGAGCCTTGATATACCAAAATAAAAAGAGAAGAAAAAGCAACGCCTATCCCATAAGCACTAGCCATTACTATGGACACAAATCCGTCCATAACACTTTTTGTATATATTATGTCATAGTTACCATCAGTCCCAGCTTGAAACGATCCCACAATAGACATAGCACCTGTACAAAATAGTATAGATGCTGTCATAAAACCTAAGGTAAAGTTACTAGTATCATCCTCTTTTGAGAATTTTTTTTTAAGCATATTACCAAAATGCTCTATTTTATTCTCAATACCTAAAAATGTACCTAGTATTCCACCTATCATAATAGACAACGCCAATATCAATATGTCTTCTGCGACTATAACCATCTTTATACCTATAGAAAAAGATATAATACCCGCAGAAGAAAACACAATATTTTCATACCTTTTAGTAATTATTTTCTTAAAAAATAACCCAACTAAAGAACCTACTATAACAAAAGCCATATTGACAAAAGTCGCTATCATAAATATTTCCAAATATCCTTAAAAAATTGAGTTTATATTAACTCCACAAAATCAACTTCATATCAAACTTATAACTCATATCTTCATTATATGGATATACTCTAACAACATATCCGTTTTCACCACTATCATCACAAGATAAAGAACCTGTAAATGAATGTGTACCATTACCTAAATCTTTTAAATGAGTCATTCCTTTAATAGAAGGATTTGAAAATTTTCCATGAGCATCAAGCTTACCATAATAAAGCTCAACTTTAACAGATTTATGATCTATTTCCCCAAGATTAAGAGTAGCATTCACATTAAATGTTCCACCTACAATTAATGAAGCATCATCTGTTTCTTTTAAAACACTGCCAAAAGAAACATTATTCCAATTACTTAATATAAGATTTTTCCAGTCTTTAAGGTCTTTAGCTTTTTTATACTCATTTGCCCTAAGGTTATTAGACCTTTTACTTGCTGTCATATAGTATTTATTATTATAATCAGCAACCATTCTGTTAGTAGAAAAACGAGGACATACAGTTTGTATGCTCCACTTCATTGCTGACACCCACTTTCTAGGAATATTCTCACGTCCTCTATCATAGAATAAAGGAACAATTTCTTTTTCTAAAACATTATATAAAGCTCTACTTTCAACTTCATCTTGATACTCTAAGTCAGTATATTCTTCTCTTCCACCTATAATCCAACCATTGTTGCCATCATAAGCTTCATCCCACCATCCATCAAGCACACTAAAGTTAATTCCACCATTAGGAGGAACTTTCATTCCACTAGTACCACTTGCTTCAAGAGGACGACGAGGATTATTTAGCCAAATATCAACTCCCTGCACCATATAACGAGCAACATTAATGTCATAATCTTCTAAGAACACTATATGATCTCTAAAATCAGGAGTCCTCGCAAAAGCCGCTATAGAACGTATAAGTTCTTTTCCACCATTATCTTGTGGATGAGCTTTACCTGCGAATATTATTTGAACAGGTCTATCTGCATCATGCAATATTTTTTTAAGTCTTTCTAAATCTCTAAAAATTAAATCGCCTCTTTTATATGTAGCAAAACGACGAGCAAAACCTATTGTTAAAGCACCGGGTAAAAGCACTTGATCAGCATGCTCAATCTCAGAATTAGGATATCCTCTATTTTTCATTTGTTTAATAAGTCTTTCTCTTGAAAAGTCAATTAAACGTTCCTTTCGCCTTTCATGTGTTCTCCAAAGCTCAGCATCAGGTATTCTTGACACTCGCTCCCATACCTCATCATCTAAAGGCTTAGTACGCCATCTTGGACCTAAATATCTATCAAACAATGTTTGCATTTCAAACGAAATCCAACTCATTGTATGTATTCCATTGGTAATACTACCTATTGGAAGCTCACTTTCAGGTATTTCCTTCCAAATATCACGCCACATACTTCTTGAAACATGTCCATGAAGTTCACTTACGCCATTGCTTTCAGCAGAATAATTTAATGCTAAAACAGTCATACAAAAGTTTTCAGACATATCGTCTGGATGAACACGACCAAGTCTTAAAAACTCATCCATAGACATACCAATACTACATACATAACTAGAAAAATATTTTGTCATAAGGTCTTTTGAAAAAACATCATTTCCTGCAGGAACTGGAGTATGAGTTGTAAAAATACTTGAACCATATACAACTTCTTTAGCTGTATTTTTATCAAGTCCTTGATCTTTCATTAATATATGAAGACGCTCAAGTGCGAGAAAAGCACTATGCCCTTCATTCATGTGATATGCTGAAGGAGTTAGTCCAAGCTTTTTAAGTGCACGAACTCCACCAATACCAAGCAATATTTCTTGTTGTATTCTAGTCTCAAGATTACCACCATAAAGCTCAGCTGTTATATCTCTATCTTGAACACTATTTTCAGCTATATTAGTATCAAGATAATATAAAACAATTCGTCCTACATTAGCTTTCCACACCTTAGCATAAACACGTCTACCGGGTAGGTCTACATCAATTTTAAGTGTGTCACCATTCTCGTCAAAAAGTTCTTCCAAAGCCATATTGTAAAAATCATTTTCAACTTCATATTCTTGTTGCCAACAATCAGAGTTTAAATATTGTCTAAAATATCCTTTTCTATAAAGAAGACCAATAGCAACCAAAGGTATACCCAAGTCACTTGCTGACTTCAAATGATCTCCTGAAAGTATTCCAAGTCCACCAGAATAGTTTGGCAATGACTCATGAAGTCCATACTCAAATGAAAAATACGCTATTTGTGCATCTTTAACTTTTTTGTCATCAGCTAAATCATCATACCAAGTTTCTTGTTTCATGTAAGATTTAAACTCATCATAAACCTCACCTAAGTTCATCATAAAAGCATCATCATCAACCATACTATTAAGTCGTTCTTGATGAGTTTGGCTAAGAGTTCTAATTGGACTATGCTCTCTCTCGTCCCAATTATCTGGGTCAACCAAGCGAAGAAGCGTGATAGCTTCTTGATTCCAACACCACCAAAAGTTTTGAGTAATCTCTCTTAAAGGCTCAAGTTCTTTAGGAAGCAAAGGAGATACTAAATACTTATTAATTTTCATAAATCCGACCACCTTATTTAAATATAAATTCCAAAATATTCTAGTATAGTACAATATAAGCATGTAAAAATCAAACAATTTAGTTCAGAATAACAGAGAATTTAAGAATATTTTGATATTTTTATTAAAAGAAAAACTACAGAAGCTTATTGTCTTCATTAATAGTATTGCGATATTAAAATATATTTTTTTTGCTCTATAAACTTACAAAATTTATTTTTTTAACTTAGGATTTGGTCGTCCAAAAGAAATACCAAAT
>CAMRCO010000064.1 GCA_947040945.1 uncultured Spirochaetia bacterium | reverse complement strand
TCCTCCAGTAGTAGAAGATCCTCCAGTAGTAGAAGATCCTCCAGTAGTAGAAGATCCTCCTCTAGTAGAAGACCCACTAGGATAAAGACCTCTTATCTAAAATTAAGTAGCCCAGTTTTTAGAACGCTCTACTGCCTTTTTCCAACATGTGTATTTTTGATTTCTCTCTTCTTCACACATATTTGGAATAAACTCTTTATCTACTTCTAAATGTTTTACAATATCGTTTTTATCTTTCCAAAAACCTGTGGCAAGCCCTGCTAGATACGCAACCCCTAAAGCTGTTGATTCTGCATTTTTAGGTCTAACAACACTTTTACCTATAATATCTGCTTGAAACTGCATTAAAAAGTTATCTCTTGACGCCCCACCATCAACTTTAAGCGATTTAAGATTAACTCCAGAATCTTCTAACATAGCATCAATTACATCCTTCGACTGAAAAGCAATAGCCTCTTCAGCTGCCCTAATAATATGCCGATTATTAACCCCTCGTGTTAAACCTACAATACACCCTCGTGCATACATATCCCAATAAGGAGCCCCAAGTCCAACAAAAGCAGGAACAATATAAACTCCATTACTGTCGCTCACACTTTCAGCAAAATAAGAGGAATCCTTAGCATCAGACAAAAGATGAAGCTCATCTCGTAACCACTGAATAATCGCTCCTGCCATAAAAACAGAGCCTTCTAAAGCATAATCAACTTCTCCATTATAGCCTATAGCAATAGTTGTAAGAAGACCATTTTTGCTTTCTACAATATTCTTTTTTGTATTCATCAATATAAAACTGCCCGTCCCGTATGTGTTTTTTGTATCGCCCTCATTAAAACAACATTGCCCAAATAATGCCGCCTGCTGATCACCTGCAATGCCTGCTATAGGAATAGACGTGTTTTTAATGGTGGTATATCCAAATATACCTGAAGATTCTTTAACCTCTGGAAGCATAGACATTGGAATATCAAGCTCTTTGAGCAATCTCTCATCCCACATAAGTGTTTTTATATTAAACAGCATTGTCCTTGATGCATTTGTATAGTCAGTTGCATGAGTTTTACCATTTGTTAATTTCCAAAGTATCCAAGTGTCAACCGTGCCAAAAAGTAGCTCTCCTCTATCAGCCTCTTCTCTTGCATTAGGAACATTATCAAGTATCCATTTAATTTTTGTAGCCGAAAAGTAAGCATCAATTACAAGTCCTGTGTTTGCCTTTATATAATCTTCTAAACCCTTTTCTTTAAGAGTGTCACAAATAGACGCTGTACGCCTACACTGCCACACTATAGCATTATAAACTGGAATGCCTGTAGATTTATTCCAAACTATAGTAGTCTCTCTTTGATTAGTAATTCCAATAGAAACAATATCATGAACATCAATACCCGACTCATCTATAACATTCTCTAAAACATCTATCTGTGTTGACCATATTTCACGTGGGTCATGTTCGACAAATCCTTCTTCTGGGTATATTTGTTTTATCTCTTTTTGTGATACAGAAACTATATTTTGATTATAATCGAAAATCATTGCTCGACTACTTGTTGTTCCTTGGTCAATTGAAATAACATATTTTCCCATAATAATTTCCTCCCATAATAATTCCCTTATATATTCTACTATACTATTATTTATTAAAAAAAACACCCTACAACTTAATTTAAGTATATAGAGTGTTTTAGAAAACTGCCTTAGTTTACAAAAAAATTATTCTTTTGTAAATGTATCAACTATAACAGCAATAGCACCATCACCTGTTACATTACATGCTGTACCAAAACTGTCTTGAGTTAGGTATAATGCAATCATTAAAGCAGTCATAGATTCATTGAATCCTAAATTACTTTGAAGAATACCAATAGCAGCCATAATCGCACCCCCCGGAAGTCCCGGTGCTGCCACCATCATCATTCCTAAAATAACAATAAACTCAAGCATTGTCAGAAAATTGAAAGGCATTTCAGCCATAAGCATAACTGCTATAGAACAACTTGTGATTGTAACCATAGAACCTGACAAGTGAATATTAGCACAAAGAGATGCTACAAACTCAGCTACCTCTGGCTTAACACCATTAGACTTAATGCATTCTGAAGTTACAGGAATAGTTGCAGCTGAAGATTGAGTTCCTATAGCTGTAAAATAAGCAGGCAACATATTTTTAAGAAGTACAAGCGGATTCTTCTTTGCCAAAATACCCGCAACTGTGTATACAGTAACAAGAAAAACTATATGAAATGCGATAACTACTCCGAAAACTTTAGCGAAAGTAGCCATTACTCCAAAAACTTCTCCTGTGTAAGCCATTTTTGAAAAAACACCTGCTATATATAATGGCAATAAAGGAATAATACCTTTAGAAATAGTGGTCGCAACAATTTTATGAAACTCATTAAAAAGATTACCCAATGTTTCACTTTTAAATGATGCCATTCCAATACCAAGAACAAAGGCAAGAATTAATGCAGTCATAACAGCCATTAATGGTGGCATAGCTAAAGAAATATAAGGGCTTACTTCTACACTAGTTTTAAGCACAGATGTAAGGGTTCTCCCTTTTAATAATATAGGAAATAAATTGCTATTAACTAAATAGACAATAGTTCCAACAACAATTGTACTACCATAAGACAATGCTACAGTAATACCTAATAACTTACGTGACTTATCTCCTAAGTCAGCAATTCCTTTTGTAATGAATGCTAAAATAATTAGAGGGATTACAAAAGACAAAAAAGAACCAAATAAACTTGAGAATGTCATTAGTAATCTAACTAAAACTTCCACTCCAGTCATACCAACCACAATACCGAGTATAATACCCAGAACCAAACGAATCAACAGTCCATATTGCTTTAACATAATAAAATCCTCCTATAAGGAGTCTATATCACTTCAATGTTATTTACAATATTCTAAATAACATTTATATTTTCACTTAAAACTATTAAATAGTTATTATTTAGTCTGTGAATGTGTCAACTATAACCGCAGTAGCACCATTTACTGTTACATTATATGCTGTACCAAAACTATCTTGAGTTAGATATAAGGCAATAAGCAAAGCTATCATAGAATTATTAAACCCTAAATTTACTTGGAGCATACCAATAGCTGCCATTATAACAGGAAGCCCAGGTGACGCTACCATCATTACTCCTACAATTAAAATGAACTCCATCATATTCATAAACTCAAAAGGTATTCCAGATAAAAACATAACCGCCATAGAACAACTAGTAATTGTAATCATAGAACCCGACAAATGAATATTAGAACAAAGAGATACTATAAACTCAGCCACCTCCAGTTTTACCCCATTAGACTTAATACATTCTTTAGTTAGAGTATTTGTAGCATCTGAAGGCTTAGTCCCTATAGCTCTAAAATAAGCTGGCATCATATTTTTAATAAGCAAAAACGGATTTTTCTTTGATAAAATACCAGTAACTACATATTTAATAAAAATAAAAAGTATATGAAAAATTATAACTACAACAAAAATTTTAATAAAAGTAGATGCTACTACTACAATTTCACCTGTATAAGTAATGATAGCAAACAGACCAGCCAAATGAATAGGCAATAATGGAACAACAGCTTTGAAAAGAACATATTCTATAATTGTGTGAAACTCAAACAAAACATTTTTTAATGATTCACTTTTAAATGATGCAATCCCTATTCCTAAAATAAAAGAAAGAAGTAATGCTGTCATAATCGCCATTAATGGAGGCATTTCTAAAGATATATAAGAAGATGTTACTTTACTTAATTCGTCTAAAGACTCCAATACTTTACCTCTTAGTAAAACAGGAAACAAACTATTATTAATAAAATAAACAAGAATTCCAGCAACAACAGTAGTAGAATAAGACAAAACAATTGTAATACCTAATAAATTGGAAGACTTATTTCCTAAATCAGCAATTCCTTTTGTAGTAAAAGCGAAAATAACTAGCGGAATAATAAAAGATAAAAAAGAAGCAAATAGGGTATGAAAAGTAACTAAAAGTCTCACAAGTACTTCAATTCTACTAATCCCAACCAAAATGCCAAATAAAATTCCAAGTATTAAATAAATTAATGGCACATATTGCTTAAGCATAGTAACCCTCCTACAGTACAAACTATATACTGCAAAATAATTATTACAATGCATTATTGTACATTAACTACTATAAAAAAAATAAGCTAGCTAGAAATTAATCCAGTAGCCTATTTATATTAAAACTGTTTTTTAATGTAAAATTATCTCACATACTTTTCTTTTGCTTTATACTTTGTATGTAAAAGTTTATGCGCTTTCTCGCCCAATGGCTCACCTAAATAGTCTTTATATAATTTTTGAATATCAGGATTGTCATGCGAACATCTTAAAGTAGACTTAGCATCTTCTTGGTAAAGCCCCTCTGCCCTTTTTCTTCTAATCTCATCATTAATGCCATAAGGTTGCCCGCCTCCACCAACACATCCACCGGGACATGCCATAATTTCTATAAAGTGATATGGAGTGGGTTTGCCTTCGTTTAATGCATCACGAACATTGTTTAGCACATACTTTACATTTTTAAGCCCATGAGCAACAGCTATTTTAACTTCATGCCCTCCAACCTGAACGCTCGTTTCTTTAACACCATCAAGCCCACGAACATTATCAAACTCAAACTTTTTAAGATTTTCACCATTTACGAAGTAGGCAGCAGTTCTTAAAGCCGCCTCCATTACACCACCTGTCGCACCAAAAATAGTTGCTGCCCCTGTGTATTGCCCAAGGAAATTATCAGCCTCTTCATTTTCGAGAGAACTCATATCAATACCTGATTGCTTAATCATTCGAGCAAGCTCTCTAGTTGTGAGAACAAGGTCAACATCTTGAAAACCACTAGAATGCATATACTCATTTTTAATGCTTTCATTTTTTTTAGCAGTACATGGCATAATAGAAACTGTGAACATTTTAGAAGGATCAATATTTTGAGCTTCTGCATAATATGTTTTAGTAATAGCTCCAAGCATTTGATGAGGAGATTTTGCTGATGAGAAGTGGTCAATCATGTCAGAATAATATTCTTCCATATAGTTTACCCAAGCAGGACAGCATGTTGTAATCATAGGAATCTTGCCCTTGCCATTTGCAAATCTTTCTACAAACTCAGTAGCCTCTTCCATAATTGTAAGGTCAGCTCCAAAGTTAGTGTCAAATATTTTATTAAACCCTAAACGACGAAGAGCCGCATATATAATACCTGTAATATTAGTTCCTACAGGGTATCCAAACTCCTCCCCTAAAGCAACTCTAACAGCAGGAGCCATTTGCACCACAGTATACTTGTCAGCATTACCTAAAGCCTCCCACATAGTATCAACTTGATCATACTCATAAATTGCCCCAACAGGACAATGAGCCGCACACTGACCACAATCAACACAAGGAGACTCACTTAAGTTTAATGCGGTAGGTGAGAACTCTGTGTCAAAGCCTCTATTTAAGAAAGTTAAAGCATGAACATCTTGCATCTCTTGACAAGCGACCAAACAACGTCCACACTTAATACATTTTTCAGGATTAAGAACAACACTTTTTGTTGATACATCTTCAGGCATTTTCTTAACTTGAGAATCAAATTTAACTTCTTTAATACCAAAATCAGATGCTAATTGCTGAAGCTCACATGACTGATTTCTTAAACAACTTAAACATTCATTTGGATGAGCTGAAAGTATAAGTTCAAGAGTCAAACGACGCACCTTATAAAGTTCAGCATCATGCGTTGTTATAATCATATTATTTTCTAAAGGGGTCGCACATGCTCTCACATATTTACCACCCATACTGTCAACTTTAACTACACATATTCCACAAGCAGCAGTTGCCCTTAGGTCAGGGTGAAAACATAAAGTAGGTACTTTAACACCTATAGTTTTTGCCGCATTCAGTATAGACATACCTTCTTCAACTGTAACTTCTTTATTATTTATTAATGCTTTTATCATTTTATATCCTTACTTTTTAGTTGGTGGTACAAATATACCATCCATATACTCTTGTTCAAAATGCTTAATAGTAGATAAAACAGGATTTGGGGCAGTGCCTCCCAATGCACATAAAGATGCCTTCTTCATAGAAAGTGATATTTCATTAATTTTATATAAATCCCCTTCTTTAGCACGCTTTCGGCTAAACTTATTAAGCAAACCAAGTAACTGTTTCCCACCAATTCTGCAAGGTGCACATTTACCACAACTTTCATCAACACAAAAACCTAAATAAAAGCGAGCAAAATCGACCATACTTTGAGTTTCATCAATTACAATCATTCCACCAGAACCCATCATAGAATCAAGGTTAACTAAACTTTTATAATCAATTGGGATGTCGAATTGGCTTTCAGGTATAATTCCACCAGAAGGCCCACCCGTCTGAACACCTTTAACTTTTTTATTTTGAGGTATTCCACCACCAATTTCATAAACAATTTCACGTATAGTAGTTCCCATAGGAACTTCGACTAGCCCTGAAATGTTCACACTTCCAGTTAAGGCGAAAACCTTAGTTCCCTTAGAGTCCTCTGTTCCAATTGAAGAGAACCATTCACCACCTTTATTAATTATCGCTGTAATGTTACCCAGTGTTTCAACATTGTTGATAACTGTCGGGCAATTAAATAATCCTTTAACCGCAGGAAAAGGTGGGCGTGGGCGTGGAGTTCCTCTTTGTCCTTCAATTGAAGCAAGCAAAGCCGTTTCCTCTCCACAAACAAAAGCACCAGCACCAAGCCTTATGTCGAGGTCGAATGAAAAGTCGGTTCCTAATATATTTTTACCAAGAAACCCATTCTCATAAGCTTGTTTTAGGGCGATGTTAACTCTGTCTATAGCAAGACCATATTCAGCTCTTATATAAAAATAACCCTTATTAGCACCAACAGTATATCCTGCAATTGTCATAGCCTCTATTATCGCATGAGGATCACCCTCCAAAATACTTCTGTCCATGTAAGCACCGGGGTCTCCTTCGTCTCCATTACAAACTATATATTTTCTATCCCCTACCGCACTTTTTGTGAAGTCCCATTTTCTCCAAACAGGAAACCCAGCTCCTCCTCGTCCACGCAACTCTGACTTTTTAATCTCTTCAATTACGTCCTCTCTAGACATTGATGAGACCACTTTTGCAAGTGCTTTATATCCACCATTACCAATATATTCATTAATATTTTCAGGGTCAATCATACCACAATTTTTTAATACTATTTTGCTTTGCTTAGCATAAAATGATATATCTTTTTTTATATCTTTGACGCCCTTTTGCTCAGGATACAAAATACGCTCAACTCTCTGCCCTTTTACAAAATGTAGCTCAACAATTTCTTGAGCATCACTTGGAGTAACATGAATATAAAACGCATGGTCAGGCATAACCTTAACTACAGGCCCTTGAGCACAAAAACCAAAACAACCTGTTTTAATTACAAGTACTTCGTCTTCAATTCCGTTTAGTTTTACATGCTCTTTAAGATTTTTAACTATCTCATCACTTTTACTAGACTCACAAGCAGTGCCCCCACAAACAAGAACATGATATTTATAATTTCCAGTATACTCATGCCCCATTCTCATATCAATTTCTTTTGAATGGAGTTTAGAGTATTCTTCTAGCGATTTTATTGTCATTTTTTCCATACTAAATCTCCTTATTTACTCTTCTCTTTCACAATTGATGCCACATCTGCCGCTGTAACACGACCTATAATTTCTTCGTTAAAAGTAATAACAGGAGCAAGACCACAACAACCAATACACCTTATCTCCTCAATTTTATACTTTCTGTCCTCACTATAATGTTCTCCTGCTTTAATAGACACCTCTTTCCGAAAAGCATTAAGTACGTCTTCAGCTCCTTTCAAATAGCAAGCAGTACCCATACAAACAGCTATAGTGTTTTCAGCAGGTGGCTCTAAGTTAAAATAGTTATAGAAAGTAGTTATTTCATATATTCTAGCCAAAGGAATACTAAGTGTTTCAGATACAAATATTGCTACATTTCTTGGCACATAACCGTATTCTTTTTGAATAGCATGAAAAATCATAATCAAATTACCTTCTTCATCTTTCCAACGCTCTATTATAGAATGCAAAGCTTCCGTAATAGGCTCCTCTTGATAATTAAGAGTTTTGCTCATGATAACTTACTCCTTATTTAAATATAGATAAAATAATATTACTACAAAGTTTAGTATATTGATTTAAAGTGAAAAGTCAATTAAATAATGTTTTTAAAAGTAAAAAAACACGAAGTTAATCATTAAATAATGTTTAGGCTACCAAACAAATATATAACTAGACATAAAATAATGTTTTTAAAAGTAAAAAAAGATCGAATCTAAACGCAAAATAATGTTCTTTTAATATTTCTTATCACGTAAAAATGACTCTACATAATCAAGATCTTCTTTTGTATCTATTCCATGTATAAACTTATCTGTTTCAAGAACATTTATTCTCATGCCATTATATAGCCAACCAAGTTGTTCAAGTTTTTCAGTCTCTTCATACAAAGAAGTTTTAAATGTTTCAGTAGCAAGAAGTTTATCACGCCTAAAAGCATAAACACCAATATGTTTATAATATGTGGGGATGGGGTCGCCTTCATCACGCCTAAAAGGAATAGTCGCACGTGAAAAATACATAGCATAGCCGTTTTTGTCACAAACAACTTTTACAGTACTGCTATCGTTTATAAAGTGATTTTCTTTTATTTTTGTTTTTAGTGTTGCGATGTCTACATTGTCATCATTAAAAACTTCTATAAGTGGTTTAAGCGTTTCCTCATCAATAAGTGGCTCATCCCCTTGAACATTAATTATAATGTCAGCATCCAAAGTTTTTGCAACCTCTATTATTCTTGATGTACCTGAAACATGAGAATCACTAGTCATAACACATTGAGCATTATAGCTATTACACAAGTCGAGAATAATTTCAGAATCGGTAGCAACTATTGTGTCATCTATAATTTTTGAGTTTTTAATATTTTCATAAACATGCATAATAACGGGTTTACCCAGTAACTTTTTTATAAGCTTCTCTTCAAACCTTGTAGATTTAAGCCTCGCAGGAATAATAGCAACTACTTTCATTTTAGAATCCTAAATTTTCATCTATAAATATAATATGTATTCTACCTTGTGTAGCTGATGCCTCTAAGTGAAGCCTTGAAGAACATAGTCTTTTAGAAAGTTCACATTCGTCATTGCAAAGCATATCAACAGAACAAGGATTGTCAATTCCAAATCTAATAGCATTATGCCCAGCGGCTATATTCTTCGCTCTAATTAATGCTTCATCTGCATTATTTGTAAGTTTATTTTTACCTACAATCATGTAAACACGCTTAGGTCCATAGGCAATGGCTGCCACCCTGTTTCCATGTCCATCAATACAAATAACCATGCCATCTCTTGTGATAGCATTGGCTGAACATAAATATACATCAGACTCAAATGCTTTAAGCTCTGCAGTCTTAGTCATACTTTTATCACTTCTATCAAAAAAATTAGGATAGTCTCCATTTTTTATGGCATCAGATAACCCTACTTCCGCTATACTCATTGAACCACCAAATGTTATAATATCGTCTTTAGATATTTTAGATAAAACAAAGTTACAAGCCTCTTCTTTATTACTAAAAGAATCAAATCCAAAACCACGCTTATTATATGTGTCTTTTAATTTTTGAGATAATCTCTCGAAATAAGTGTCGTAAATCTCCATAATAAAACTCCTTAAACATAAATCTATAATTACATGCTCTCTAAAATATTTATCATTTTTTCTTTAAACTCTTCTTCCGTTTTAGACTCAGAAAGCACAACAGGATACATAGACATTCTTAAAGTTTTAGAAAGAAGCGATAAATATGCTACATACTCATTTTTCCTTTCCTCTGGACTTAATATCATACAAAAAAAATGAACAGGCTTGTCATCAATCGATTTATAGTCAATACCATTTTTAGATATACCAAAAATAAGACTTATCTCGCTTACCTCTTTTGTAGCAACATGAGGAAACGCAATTCCATAGCCAAGACCACTTGTTATTATTTCTTCTTTTTTATTTATTCCTTGAATTATATTTGTAATATTAATTCTAAGCCCAGCATTTTCAGCATTAATAAGCATTTCAGATATAACCTCATCTTTGCTACTACCTCTTAAATCTAAAAAAACATGCGATTTATTAACAATATCTCTCAAACTCTTAACTTTTTCCATAATTCATTAAAACCTTATATTAATTACCATTATCATTTTAGAATAATAATGGTAAACTCTATATAAAAAAATCAAAAAAATCAATAGATATCCTTTATATAATCAGCGACTTTACAATCTCTTCTAATTAAGGATGTTACTATAATAAATGGATTTAACTTGCTTTTATTCTTAAAAACTATAAATGTGTTTTGATAATCAACCTCAGAATCGACGTGTTTTATATTCCATTTCCCTTTATAGTTTATAACAAAAACATCTCCAATATATATACCAATAGCTTCAGAATAATCGAGACTCTCATCATCAAAAATTAAATCAAGATCACTTTCAAAAAACCTATCTATTTCAGATAAACTTTCTATAGTGTAATCAAGATGGTATCCTTCCCTTATTAGGTAATGTGAAAACCATTCACTTATTTTCTTAAAATCTGTTTTGGGTTTTATATATTTAGGCATTAATATAACCTTAATTTATTTTACTTTAAATAGTATCAGTTATATATATAATAACAAAATAACAACTTATTTACAACACTTTTTATTATATAAATAAAATATGTTAATGTAATATTTTTACTTACCGAAAAATATGTTATATAGATGTAATACTTAATTTGTAAATTGAAGTTTTTTATTACTGCTGTATAATAGTCTTATAAAGATACACTAATAAGCGAGGATATTATGGCTGATGATGATAATTTAGATTTAGAAGAAGGCGGTGCTGAGGAAGAGGTCGCAAACGAAGGAAAAAAGAAAAAACTTTCTGTAAGCCCTATGTTAGTAAAAATACTAATGATAACTGCTGCTATACTTGTTATGGCATTAATGTCTGGATTAATAGCTTTTCTTGTATCGAAAAGTGTTAGTAAAGCTGTTGGTGTCGAAGGTGGTATAAGTGATGATATGGTTAAACAAGACCCTTCAAACTACTACCAAATAGTACCTGAGTTTAATGTAAATACTGCCGACTTAGATGTTGCTCGTTATGTAAGAGTTAGTATAGTATTAACATATACTGGGAATGCTAAAAAGCTAGCTGTAGAATTACCTAACAGAACTTTTCTTATGAGAGACAAAATATCTACTATTTTAAGTTCATATACCTATGACACACTTAGACACAATGAAGGTAAAGCAGAGCTTAAAGAAGAGATAAAAAGAACGGTAAACAGTATGCTTAAAAATGGTCAAATAGATGACGTTTTATTCGATAATTTCTTGCTAAGCTAATTTATCATTATACCGATTATTTAGTTTATACAAAGAATAGTAAAAAATAGTTTTTTAAGGTTATAAAACCATGACAGAAGTATTGTCACAAAGCGAAATAGATGCTCTATTAAGTGCTATATCATCAGGTGAAAACCTAGACCGTGTTGACACTAAGAAAGCAGATGTTGAACATCGCAAAATTAAAATGTATGACTTTAAGCGTCCTGACAAGTTTTCGAAGGACCAAATAAGAATGCTTCAAATGATGCATGAAAACTTTGCACGTGTTGCTACAACATCACTTTCAGCACAGTTAAGAACTTTGGTTGGAGTTCATGTTGCAAGTGTTGACCAGCTTACATATGAAGAGTTTATAAGGTCAGTTAGTAATCCATCAACTTTAGCAATAGTAGGCATGGATCCTCTAAAAGGTAGTTCAATACTTGAGATTGACCCATCGATTACATTTACTATAATTGATAGACTTTTTGGTGGACCGGGCGAGAATCCTAAAAATCTAAACAGAGAGCTTACTGATATAGAGTTATCTGTTATGGAAGGAATTATGGTTCGTATACTTGGAAACTTGAGGGAGTCTTGGAGTCAGGTTATAGATTTAAGACCTAGACTTGGTTCTATAGAGACTAACCCACAGTTTGCACAAATTGTACCGCCTAATGATATGGTTGTTTTAATTACACTTGAAACTAAGGTTGCTGATGTTGAGGGAATGATGAACTTTTGTATTCCCTACATAACAATGGAGCCTATTATATCAAAGTTTTCAGCTCAGTACCTTTATGCTTCAATTAGACGTGGAAGCACAAGTGAGAACTTGAAAATATTTAAAGAAAAACTACAGAATATATTTGTAGAAATATCAGCTGAACTTGGAGAAATCGAAGTACCTTTAGATGATATACTTAATTTAGAAAGAGGCGACGTTATAAAACTTACTGAGACAAGAATTACAGACCCTGTTGTGCTTAAAATAGCTAATAAAAAGAAATTTACTTGCAGACCCGGTATTTCAGGAAGCAGAATGGCTGTACAAATTACAGGTTTAATAGAAGGGGAGACCCAAATAACAGAAGAAGATCTACTAAGAGAGGAGGATTAAACAATGACAAATGATGGTGCATTATCTCAAGATGAAATTGAAGCCTTATTACAAGGAGCTGATGAAGCTTTTGGAGGCGATAATAACACACAAGTAGGTTCAGAAATTGATAAAAAAGATATGGATGAAGTTGTTAAGATTATAGTAGATAATCAAGCTTTTTCTTTATCTTCAGTAGTAACAAAAAATGTTACTATGTCTAATATATCTGCAACCACATCTAAAGCAGAAGGGTTACAGAAAATTCTGTCAGGCAAACTTTTAGAAGTTAAAGTAGCATATAGCACTGGCAATATGTATTTTTATATGCGTGAAAGTGAAGCGGCTATTATATCAACACTTATGATGGGACAGGAAGAAACTGAACTTACAGAGGTTACATCACAAACTCTGAAAGAGGCATTTTCACAAATGGTTGGAGTATCAGATAGTGCTTTAATAAATAAGTTTAATACAACACTTGAAAATACAGGTATTGAAGTAAACATTTTAGAAGACCCAAGCTCTATCAATATGACAGATTCAATTCTTGTTGCTAGCAATAACTTATCTATTGAAGGTCAAATTGAAAATGCTCCTTACATATTTGCAATAGACATGCCATTACTCAGAAATTTAGTAAATAAAAATAAGCCTAACATTAATAACAATCCTACTAATAATTCTGGTGCTAACTCATCATCAAATAAGGAAGGAAATTTAAATGTTCAGCATGCTGACTTTAATAACCTAATGCCATCAACTGATGTTGCTGAAACAAGCAATATGGGACTTTTGATGGATGTTACAATGAATATAACAGTTGAGCTTGGACGAGCAACAATGACTATTCGTGAGATTTTAAGCTTAGGTGAGGGTTCTATTATTGAATTACAAAAGCTTGCAGGCGAGCCTGTAGACTTGCTTGTTAATGGAAAACTTATAGCCCGTGGAGAGGTTGTTGTTATTGACGAGAACTTCGGAGTACGTGTTACTGATATTATTAGTCAAGCAGACAGAGTAACAACTAAAAGTAGATAGAAAATAAATACATAAAAAAAGCTGCCTAGTAATAGTCAGCTTTTTTTTAT
>CAMRCO010000063.1 GCA_947040945.1 uncultured Spirochaetia bacterium | reverse complement strand
AGTTAAACTCTGTTTAGTAGTATATTCAATTTTTTTTCATTGTCAATATTTTTTAGTAGAATATGTTTTTTAGTAATAAAATATATGTATATTGAAATATATATACTTTAGCTTAATAGAGCTATTACTCTCTATTGACATAAATACTTCAGAATATAAAATATCAATAATATGATTAATAAAAAAAATAAAAAAATAAAAAATAAAAAGTATAGTAAGTATTTAAAAACCAATGATGATAAAAGTAATCTAAGATTGTTTTTTGAGCGTCTTTTAAATATGCTATCACATAGAATATATTTTATACTTATTCCATATTCTAAAAAGAAGAGCAAGTCTATATCATTACCTGTATATACTTTGGTAGCAGTTCTTTTAATTGTATCGAGCATATTTTTTATTAGTTTTACACTCCTAACAAAAAGTATTGTTTTAGATAGTCGAACTAGAATATTAGAAGGAAGTTATGAAGAGCGTTTTAAAATGATGAAAAGTTTTGAAAATGACTCAAGGCTTATAGCTGAAAATAATGAATATAGGGATGGATTATTATCGCTCTTTACAGAGGGAAACTTTGATATAAAATCTATATTTACTAATTATACTGATACGAATATAGTAAACAATATAAAACAAAAAACATTAGAACTTGAAGAGTCTAAAGAGTCAATGGATAAACTTGAAACTATTTTGCTTGAAAGAAAAAAGAATATTTCTATCCTGCCTACTATATTACCTATATCACATAAAAACATAATTATATCTAGTCCATTTCAAGAAGGGGCACTTTACCCTAGATATGCTGAGTTTGTAGTTATAGCAGGACTCGATATAAGAGTTACAGCTGATGGAGTTATAGAAAGTATTAATTTTACTAAGGACTTAGGTTTTGAAGTAACAATTTCTCATAAATTCGCTATTACTACAGAATATATTGGTCTTGCTACTGTAAATTATAGCGTAGGTGAAAAAGTTAAAAAAGGAAGTATTTTGGGTAAGTCTAAGTATAGCCATTTTGGATATGCTATTAAAGTAGTATCTAGCTATATAAATCCTTTAGTTTTTACAGACTTAGCAGATTTAGGTATAATACCAAATGAATAAAAAAAATGGAAAAGATAATAGAATGGTAATGAAGTATATGTCTTTGGGAATGGAGTTTTCGTCTTCAATTTTAGGATTCACATTTGTAGGCGTTTTTGTTGATAAAAAAATAAACACGACTCCTTTATTTACTATATTGGGGTTATTTTTTGGGTTTGCAGTTGGTATGTATATGCTTATTAATATATCAAAAAAAATAAATAATAGCGATAAAAATGATGATTAAGTAAGGAGTTTAGGTATTATGGATGCGATTATAACAAGTTTATTAGATACTGACCTTTATAAGTTTACTATGCAACAATGTGCTATTAGACGCTTTTCTGATGTATGGGTTAGGTATGTATTTAGAAGTCGTAATGTTTTAGAATGGAATACTACTTTGCATGAGGAATTAGAGAATCAGATAGATTGTTTTTTTAGGCTTTCTTTTTCTAAAGATGATCTAAGTTATCTTTCTTCATTAAGATTTATAAAAAAAGATTATATAGATTTCTTGAAACTATATAGACCGCTTAAAGAACATGTTAGAGCATCTTTTAATAATAATGAACTTTCTATAGTTGTAGAAGGTCCATGGTATCAGACAATTTTATGGGAAATACCTATTTTAGCTATGGTAAGTGAAATATATTATAATTCTTTAATGGCAACAAAGTATTCTAAGGATGAGCTTTATAAGGTTGGTAAAAAAAATCTTACAGATAAAATAGATAACTATTTAAATAAAAGTAAAGATATGTGTTCAAATAATTGTTCAGGTGATATGTGTACAGGGTTTAAGTTTTCTGACTTTGGAACAAGGAGAAGATTTTCATTTGATTGGCATAATGAAGTTATAAAAATGTTGAAACCTAATACTGATACTTTTGTTGGGACAAGTAATGTACTATTTGCTAAAGAGTATAGCCTAACACCTGTTGGTACAAATGCACATGAATATTATCAAGTAGGTCAGGCATTAGATCATGTTAAGCTTTCAGAAAGTCAGAAGTATATGTTACAGTCTTGGGTTGCTGAATATAGAGGGGATTTGGGTATAGCTTTGTCAGATACTTTAGGCACAACAAAATTCTTAAAAGATTTTGACTTATATTTTGCAAAGCTTTATGATGGAGTTAGGCATGACTCAGGTGACCCTACTGAGTGGGGGCATAGAATTATAGAGCATTATAAATCTATGCGTATAAATCCAAAAACTAAAACACTACTTTTTAGTGATAGCTTAAACTTTGAAAAAGCATTTCATATATATAATGAATTCTGTAAACATATTGATGTTGCATTTGGTATAGGAACATATCTTACAAATGATTTTAATCCTGTGGTTTCTCCTCTAAATATAGTGCTTAAACTTCAGGCTGTTAATGATAAACCTGTAGCTAAAATATCAGACGATAGTGGTAAAACTATGTGTGAAGATGAGGATTTTTTATTTTACTTAAAAAAAGTTGCGGATGAATAAATTAATTAAGTACATAATCTTATTTGTTACACTTTATATATTTGCTATATCTTGTAAAGACACAGATGACTTTTCTGTTAAAGAAATAGAGCCTAATAATGACTTTGATAATGCCCAATTTGTAGACAATTCAGTGTTTATAGAAGGGGACATTTTAAATAATGATATAGATTATTATCATATAAAATCAAGTGATGCCTTATATTTTAGTTTTGATATTAAAACATCATTTTATAAAGTTCCATTAGTATTTGATATAATAGAAAATGAAAAAGTTATAAGTCGAGTTAATACAGGGGACATAAAAAAATATGATGGCAATATTAATTTTCCAGCATATAAAATTGATAGCGAAAAAAATTATTATTTTAATATAAGTTATGCTAGTAAAGCGGATAATAAAATGTATTATCATTTAATGGTTAATTTTTATACTAATTTTATTACTAAAAAAGAAATTGAGCCTAATAATACATTTTCTTTAGCTCAAGATTTAATATCTCCAAACACAAAACTTGAAGGCTCTTTTATAAAATCAGTTGTTAATAATGACTCTATAGTAGATGTTGATGTTTATAAAATAGAAAATGTTTTAAATAAAGATATTAATATGGATATTATTATTGATTATAAAGATAAATCTAAAGTAAAAATGGTATTATTTGATGATAACTATAATTATATTATTGAAGATAATTATAATATAAAGTATGCATTTCCAAGTAATTCTGTTTTTTATATCATGATTTCTTTAAAAGAATCAGATAATTATACACTTCCTTATGATTTAGAGTATAAAACATATTGACAAAATTGAAATAGTGATTAGACTATATATATATGCATAATTTATTTTTATATGAGAGGTTTAATAATGAAGAGTAGTAATTTTATTAAGTTTTGTTTTGTTTTAGTTTTTTCTTCTATGCTTTTATTATCTTGTAAAGGCAAAGAAGGTGCAACTGGTAAAGAAGGTGCAAATGAAAGTATGGTTATTTCGTTTGGCACACAAGAGAATCCTGGGCATCCAATGTATGCGGGTTATGAGGCATTTGCTGAAAAGCTAGCTGAAATTTCAGGTGGAACTATGACAGTTGAAATATTTCCATCATCACAACTAGGCGATTCTAAGTCAACATTTGATCAAGTTACAACAGGCGAGCTTGACATGTCTACATCAGGATATCCTGATATGTCTTATTTAATACCAGAACTTGGTCTTATTGGTCAGGCTTATGTTATTAGAGATTATGATCACTTATTAAAAATTGTAGATGAAAGTGAGTATGGTAAAAAAATGTATGATGAGTTTAAGAAGCACAAAGTAGAACTTGCAAGTTTATGGTATGGTGGTATGCGTCAAACAACATCAAACAAACCACTTAATTCTATTGATGACTTTAAAGGATTAAAACTTAGAGTTCCTAATGTTCAATTCTTACTTGACTATGCTAAGGCAACAGGTTCAATACCTAGCCCAGTAGCATTTGCTGAATTATATTTAGCATTACAAACAGATCAAGTTCAAGCTCAAGAGAACCCTCTTTCAACTATTGAGGGAAACAAATTATATGAAGTTCAAAAATATATTGCTATGACAAGTCATTTTGTTGCGAGCACTGCTATTTTTGTAAGTGACTCCACACTTGCTAAGTTTAATGAAGAGCAACTTGCTTGGTTTAATGAGGCGCTTGAATATGGTAAAAATGTATGTAATGATTTAATTTTTACTGAAGAAACTGACCTTATTGCTAAGTTTGAGGCAGATGGTGTTACTATAACATATCCCGATCTTGCTCCTTTTAGAGCAGCTATGTTACCTTACTATGCTAAGTTAGAAGAGCAGTTTGGAGAAGGTTCTATCAGTGCTTTGATGGAAATAAAATAAGATTAATATAAAGTCATGGGCTATATTTGTTAATCGCATTATAGCCCATAATTTTTTGTATTATCAGTTATAGGATTTATTTTTATGGATGATATTAAAACAAAAACAAATGAAAGTTTTATAGAAAAAATATTAAACATACCTGTTGAAATTACATTAGGTGCGATATTTTTTATATCTTTATTTTTTATTGTGTTACTTCAAATTTTCTCAAGAGAATTAATTTACTTAATTCATTTTCTTAATATTCCAATTAAAATAGCCTCTCCAGTTTGGACTGAGGAAGCTGCTCGTTGGAGTTGGGTGTGGCTTGTTTTTATAACACTTGGTGCACTTGAAAAGGGTGGTACTCATCTTAAGGTTGTGTTTTTCTCAGCAATGTTGTCAGAGCGTACTATGAAAATAATTAATATTGTTTTAGATATACTCTATCTTTTTATTATTATTTTTCTTTTAAGGCTTTCCATATTACAAACTATAAAAGGTGCAGGTATGACACCTGTAACATTACCTTTTTCAGATATGTGGCTTTATTTATCGCTTACAATAGCATTTATATTTGCGTTAATTAGGCTTGTTTGTAGGATAATTGATTCTTTTAAAACTATAAAATAAGGATTTCTAATGGGAGTTATTTTACTTATTGCTGCTTGGCTTGTATTACTTCTGCTTGGATACCCTATTGGTATTTCTCTACTAATATCATGTATTGTCTATTTGCTTTTAGCAGGCTATGGACTATCTACTATTGTTATTCAAATGGTTGGCGTATTAAATAGTTTTCCAACTTTAGCAATACCATTATTTATATTTGCTGCAAACTTAATGAATAAAACAGGCATTACAGATAAATTGTTTTATTTTGCAAAGTCATTAGTAGGTCATATACCCGGTGGGCTTGGGCATGTTAATATTTTAGCTAGCATATTTTTTTCAGGGATGTCGGGTTCAGCATTGGCAGACTCTGGAGGGCTTGGACAACTTGAAATAAAAATGATGCGTGAGGCAGGGTATGATGATGAATTTTCAGGTTCAGTTACAGCCGCAAGCTCAATTATAGGACCGATTATTCCTCCAAGCATACCTATGGTTTTGTATGGAGTTGTTACTAGCACATCTGTTGGCTCTCTCTTTTTAGCAGGGATAATACCTGGGCTTTTATGTGGTCTTTCACTTATGATTATGGTTTATATTTTTGCAAAAATAAGAAACTATCCTAAGTCAGAAAAAACTACATTGAAAGAAAAGGCTGCAGCTTTTAAGAGTTCTTTTTTAGCCTTGATGACACCTGTTATTATAATATTTGGTATTTTTAGTGGAAAGTTTTCACCAACTGAAGCGGCTGCTATTACTGCCCTTTATGCAATAATACTTTCTGTTTTTGTCTATAAAAAAGTTAATATTAAAGATTTATGGGGTATTGTTCGTGAATCTACAGAGGCGGCTGCATCTATTGGTATAATAATAGCGGCTGTTGGTCTTTTTAGTTTTATATCATCAAGAGAACGAGTACCACAAATGCTCACAGAATTTTTTCTTGAACTTTCTTCAAGTCCAATAGTTTTTTTAATAATAAGTAATATGTTGATATTCGCATTAGGTGCTTTTATAGAGTCTATGGCATTAATGCTTACACTTGTGCCAATACTCGCTCCAATAGCAGTAGGCTTTGGAATTGACCCTGTACAGTATGGAGTTGTCGTTGTTCTTAACTTAATGATAAGCACTCTTACTCCTCCTATGGGAATGTCTTTATTTGTTGTTTCAAAAGTTGGAAACATACCTTATGCTAATCTTGCTCGGGCGGTTTTAATATGGCTTATTCCACCGACTATAGTTTTAGTATTAGCTATGTTTATTCCACAAATAACATTGTTTTTGCCTAATTTACTTAAGTAACGAATTTATTTAAATCTACACTAGATATAGCAAATTTGGTGTAGATTTTTTTTATTTTTAATAGTAATATTGAAAATAGTAATTTAGGTTGTTTTTAGACAATAATAAAAGTTGCATTATTCTAATATATTGCTACTTGACAATATATTAAAATATTATAATCTTACATGTAGCTCTGCTTTGTTCGTGAATGTGACGACATCTTTGTGCCAGTATAACTTTAGAAATAGGGATCCGTATAATTGAATATCAATGATAGGCTTGCCGTTTTGCGGTTTTGAGAAATCAAGGTCATATTCTGAAGGAACCCACCTGACATATACTGTCAGGCACTTCTATGTCGCATACGGCATGGCGGAGTATTTTTTTATTTTTATGATTTTAAGAATAAAAACTATTCGTCTGTAGTTTTGAGTACGCTTATGAATGCATCTTGTGGTATCTCTACACTTCCGATGTTTTTCATTCGCTTTTTACCCTCTTTTTGTTTTTCAAGTAATTTTCGCTTTCTTGTAATGTCTCCACCATAACACTTAGCTGTTACATTTTTTCGCATCGCGCTTATATTTTCACGTGCTATAATTTTACCACCAATGGCGGCTTGTAATGGTATTTGAAACATGTGCTTTGGTATAAGAGTTTTTAATTTAGCTATAATTTGGCGTCCTCTAAGTGCTGCATTTGCTTTATATGCCATAAATGATAATGCATCAACACTTTCTCCATGAACGAGTATCTCAATTTTTTCAATTTGGCTTTCTCTAAACTCAAGGAAATCGTAGTCGAATGAAGCATATCCACGTGAAACAGATTTTAATCTATCATAAAAGTCATATACAACTTCTATTAGTGGAAGTTCAAATCTAATTTCAGCTCTCTTCTCATCAATATATGTGAGTGATGTTTGTATTCCACGGCGTTCCACACAAAGAGATATAATATTTCCTAAGTGTTCAGCAGGTACAATTATAAGAGCATTTATAAATGGCTCATAAGCACGCTGTATATATTGTGGGTCTGGAAAGTCAGCTGGGTTGTCGAGTAAAACTTCCTCACCTGTTGTAAGAAGTAATTTGACCTCAACTGAGGGGCTTGTTATTACAAGGTTTAAGTCAAACTCTCTTTCAAGTCTTTCTTGCACTATTTCTAAGTGTAGTAGCCCTAAGAATCCACACCTATAACCAAAGCCTAAGGCAATTGAACGTTCAGCTTCATAAACAAGAGCAGAGTCATTTAATTTAAGTTTTTCAAGTGCTTTTTCTAAATCAACATAGTCCTCATCTTCTGAAGGAAATATACCTGCGAATACCATAGGTAAAACTTCTTTATAACCTGCTAAAGCTTCAATGGCAGGCTCTTTTTCTAATGTTATTGTGTCACCTATTTTAATGTCGGATATATTTTTAATACCTGCGACTATGTATCCTACCTCGCCACTTCGAAGTTCTTCTTTAGGTTTTCTGCCAAGTAGTAGTGTTCCACATTCTTCAACATTGTAAGTAGCACCAGTTTTCATAAAAAGTATTTGATCACCTTTTTTTATGCTACCATCAAATATACGTACAATTACAACACCACCACGAAAAGGGTCATAGTAGGAGTCGAAAACTAAAGCACGTGCAGGCAGATGAGTATTGTCTTTTGGTGGAGGAACAAGTTTTACAATAGCTTCAAGTACATCCCCAATTCCTATATTATTTTTACCACTAGCAAGAACAATGTCGCTAGAGTCAATGGCAAACTCATTTTCTATTTGTTTTTTTGTTTCTTCAATATTTGCAGCTGGTAAATCTATTTTGTTTATGACAGGAACTATTTCAAGATTATTTTCGAATGCCAAGTAGAAATTAGCTATAGTTTGTGCTTCAATTCCTTGTGAGGCATCAACTAAAAGTAATGCTCCTTCACATGCGGCTAGTGAGCGTGATACTTCATAGTTGAAGTCAACATGCCCAGGGGTATCTATAAGGTTTAGTATATATGTTATACCATCATTAGCAGTATATGAAAGTCTTACAGCTTGGCTTTTAATAGTAATACCACGCTCTCTTTCAATGTCCATGCTATCAAGTATTTGATTTTTCATTTCTCTGTTTGATACTGCTCTAGTATGCTCTATAATTCTATCAGCAATAGTGCTTTTCCCATGGTCAACATGAGCTATAATTGAAAAATTTCTAATATGTTCTGCTTTGTACATTTATTGTTTCCAGATTTTAGTTAGATAATGTAAATTTATTTTTGATATATTTCGTATATTCTATATATAAAGATAATTTTTAGCAAATAAGAATATATTGATTTATTAGGCTATGCTTGATTTTTTACTGTTTTTTATGTAAACTATATTGAGTAATAAAAATACTAGGAGGCTTTATGATTAGATCTGTTATAGACAACAATGTGGCTGTCGTTCATATAGAAAAAAATATTATCTCTGAAAATGTTGACTTGCTTGAGTCAAAAATAAATGAGGCAAAAACTACTGATACGGTAAATTTTGTTTTTGATTTTCATAATGTAGAGTATTTATGTTCAGCCGCTTTAGGTATAATAGCTCAAACACTCAGAGTAAGCTCTGAAAACTCTGGTAGGGTTGTTTTTTGTTCAATGACAACTAAACTTGAAGAACTTTTTATAGCAACACGATTTTTGTCAATGGTAGATTCTACTAGCTCTCTTGAAGATGCTATGAAGATATTTAGGTAATTATTATGGAAAGAATGATTTTTTTTATATATAGAGTTTTAATGCAAGGCATTAGAATATATTCTTTTGTTTGGTTTATTTGGATTGTAATGAGCTGGCTTAATTCTTTTGGAGTTATTCAGATAAATCATTATAATGGAGCTATAAGGTTTTTGCATAAAATAACTGACGGTGTTATAGATAGAGTATTTGGTAATTTTAGAGATAGACTTGTGGTTGGCATGATAGACTTATCCCCTTTGCTTTTTTTATTCTTACTCACAACAGTGCTACCTGTAGTATTTACAAATCTATTTAATATGATATTAAGATTATTATAACTTTTTTAGTGAGGAAGTCCTTTAAGCATATTTACTCCATGTTCTAAAATAGGTAGTAATAGCTTTGTGCAAAAGACTGCTCCTTTTTCACTCCCCGGGACATTCACAATTATAGTATTATTTTTTATTCCTGAATATCCATTTGAGAACACAGCAAATATAGTTTCTTCAAGTGATTTATTTCTTAAATATTCTGATATTCCTACAATTTCTTTTTCACAGTAATCTCTTGTGGCTGTGTGCGTAAAGTCTTTTGGTGAAATGCCTGTACCACCGCTTGTGATAATCCAGTCATATTCTTTATGTTCTATGAATGTATTTATAATTTTATCATAGTCGTCATCAATAATAACTTTTTTTGTGATGTAATCGCTATTATATGATTTTAATATTTTTATAATAGCTTCACCTGAATAGTCTTCATATATTTTATTATAGCATCGATCAGATGTTACAAGAACCAGTATCTTCATTTGTTATAACTCCACCTTTTATTACTCTCATAAATATACCTCTTTTAGGCATAATGCAGTCCCCTACAATATTTTTTATATTGCAAGAATTGTGACATGATTTTCCAATTTTAGAAACTTCCAAAACAACATCATTAATATAAACTTTTTGCCCTATTTTAAGCTCATGTAGTACTATATTTTTTGTGGTGATATTTTCAGCAAAATCGCCTGCCTTTAATATAATATTTTTATCTTTTAATAAAGAGTTTGATTCTTCAATGTCTTCGTAGGCTAAAAGTGATACTTGTCTGTCATCAATTTTTCCAAAATGAGCATCACTATAAACACCTTTATTTTCTACAAGTGTAATTTTATACACAGGTTTTTTTGCGACACCTGTTTTCTCTGAAATGTTTAATGATACTATACTAAATATTATTTTTTCCATATTTTATAATCCTAGCATTTTATAGTAAAAATACTCACTCTATCTACCAAAAGCATATCTGTAAGTGAGTGCAATAGTTAGGTCATCGTGAAATAAGTCAGTGTTTTCAAGCATTGTACCACTTTCACTTGGAACACCATATTCATTTGCTTTAGACATAGCATAGGGGCGTACCACATTTATATCATAATTTACTCTAAACCCAAGATAATGCGAAGTAGCTATTCTAAACTCTTGACCCAAAGCTAAAGCTATATCCAGTGCAAATGGTGCTGATTTATAATCATTTTTTACTTGGTTTTCTTCATTCCAAACTGAATCAGTATATCCTTCTGAAATATAATCAGCCATAGGGATTCCAAGTTTTACACCTGCTGAAAAATATGTGATACCAATTTTATATTCATATTGCCCACGTAACATTATGGGTATATATATTTGACTTTTTCTCCATATATAAAAATTGTTATCAGAACCACCAACATCAGAACTACCGGGTCCATTATGAAAAGCTACCTGCTCTGTAGAGTACTTGAAGCCTAAACCTGTTTCAAGTGCTAAATATGGCATAAACTGAAACATTATGTCAAATTGTGGTGCTAAAGTGAAAGGAAATCGACATCTTTTATACTTATACCCTAAATCCATGAAACCCTTAAATCTCTCTTCATAGTCTTCACCTCGAACTATTGGAAGTCCAAAAGCAAGTGAGCCTCCAACTGAAATCTCTACCGCATGAGCTACTGTCTTTATAGTAAGTAAAGAAATTATTATACATAATATATTTTTTAATTTCATAATTTGTGAATTCCTTAAATATTATTTTTATTGACTTTAACTAATATAATATATTAGAATATTTATTTATTCAATTTTATTTTTATATTATAAGCTTTACTCAATATTTATTTTTTGCTATAATAATATGATATTAAATATGAGCAACACAAATGACGAGAGCCTTCATGCTTGGGAGTCTAATGCTAAGTATTGGGATAATTATATGGGCGATGAGTCTAATTTTTTTTCTGTACGAAATAAGTTAACGATAAAGAATATAAAAAAACAAAGAGTATAATTTAAAAGTATTATACTCTTTATTTTAGTGTTTCAAATATTGAACAATTAGATGATACCTTGCATTTTTAATATAATCTGTGCAACGATAGCAGAACCAATATAGGTACCAAATACTACAAAGGCAACTACAATGATTCCACGCCAACTCATGCTTTTAAATTCATTCCAATGTCTACCAATGGCAACACCTGAATAAGCAAGTATTACTGTTGACATAGAAAGAAGATTTACTTTATTTGTATACTCTATAATAAAAGTAGAAATGGGACTTATAGGTGTTGCTATAATCATTCCAATTACACTAATATAAATAATTACAGGTATTTTGAGTGGGATTAATCTTTCTAATATAAATCCTAGTAGCCCAATAAGAGATAGAATCAGCATGCCGGGAAGAGCCTCTAAGAATGGAGTACTATATCCTACCTGATTAGCAATTAGAATTAATACTGAGAATAGGAGTAATAGAGTTATCCATCCTATTATCATTTTTAGATTTAACTGTTTTGTTTTGTCAATAAATTTCATTTCTAAAGCTCCTTATCATTCTTTGATACTTTATCATTTTCATTTTTCTTAGATATATTTCTAATACCTCTAAAAATAGGTTCTAACCAATCATATAATTTACTAGTTAAAGGGAGACCTATAAAAATTGACATATATATTCCTGTGCATTGAGTGAGAATATTACTCATACTGGAAAAAGCAAGTATATCCTTTTCCATTTCTGGAAAAGTAGCAATAAGTGATCCAACTGCAGCAGCTGTCATACTTCCACTTCCAACACCTGTTGCCATAGCGTATGCTAATGGACTAATGGATGTTACTGTTGCTAAAAAGCTTGCTAGTCCACCTAGGAATATAGCGCCTACCATTGTTCCTACAATATAAATCATCATAACTCCACGAGTTTCAGCAGATCCAAAACCGTATTTGTCAACAATAAGACCAACGTTTTGCTCACGACCTATTGAGTGTGTAAGTCCAATACTTTCTCGCTTAAAGCCTAATAGTAATGCTAATGGGAGAGCAATTAAAATAGTTGCAAGATTACCAAATTCTTGTAAAAGTAATGCAGGTCCTGCAGATATAATTCTGTCAATAGACTGCCCACTTGATATTGCCATCTTTGCAAGAAAAGGACTAAAACAAAGAAGCATTGTTGTTTCTGCGTGTATAGACTGACGTATTTTTACAAATTTAAATGGCTTTATCAAGTAAGCTATTAACCCTATTATAATCGCATAAACTAGAGGCAAGAATACAAGAGAGATCTTATCTGTTATTTGGATAGTTTGCTTTCCTATCAGTTCAGCAATTATTGCAACACCTAGAACAGTAAGGTGAAGTTTATAGTCGAGAAATGTTTCCTTCATTGTTGGTTTATTTTCTACCATTTGATATCTCCTTTTTTATATTATTATTACAAATTTTTTCTATCATATTTTTTAGTATAATAGTTGCTTGTGCTATGTAAAAATTATCTGTATACTCTTCTGGACAATGACTTCTACCTGATGAGCTTGGTATAAATATCATTGCAACAGGCATTTTTGCTCCAAAAATTTGAGCGTCATGCCCAGCACCACTGGAAATTGGCATGCATGAATAATTGTTTTCTTTACATATTTTATTTATAATCTCTTGTAATTCTTCATTCATTTGTAATGGGGCTACATTGAAAGTTTCTTTTATTTCTATATTGCCACTGTACTTTGTAGAAACTTCTTGAAGAAGTGATTCAATTTTTTTGTAAATGTCGTCAATATATTCAGTGTTTGCAGAACGGACATCAGTTGAGAAAACAACTTTGTTTGCTATTGTGTTAATAGCATTTGGTTCCACTTCCATGTAGCCTACTGTAGCTACTGCATTACTGTAGTTTCTTGCAATATCTCCAATTTGAGAAATTACTTTTGTTGCAATTTCTACAGCATCTATTCTCATATTCATTGGTATAGTTCCAGAGTGATCAGCACGTCCATGCACAGTTATAATTTTTCGACGAAATCCAACAATTGTATTTACAATACCGATATCAATTTTATTATGCTCTAAGATTGGACCTTGTTCTATATGTACTTCAATGAAGGCTTTGAATTTTGATGGATCTACTTTATCATTTAGTATATTATCTGCATTAATACCAAATTTATTCATTGCTTCATATAATGTTATACCATCAATATCAGCAAATTTCTTGAGGTCTTCAGGAGTGTATTGCCCCCAGAATACTTTTCCAGTGAATAATCCAGTGTTAAAACGGACACCTTCTTCATCACTTGTTGCTATAACCTCAAGACTATAATAAGGAATAGTCCCTGTTTGCTTAATCATTTTCACAGCCTCAAGTGCAGC
>CAMRCO010000062.1 GCA_947040945.1 uncultured Spirochaetia bacterium | reverse complement strand
ATTATTATAAAAAGGAGTAGATTTAATATTATCTTTTATATAAAACTCTCGTTTTTCTTTGTTACTATCAATAAGCCCCGTTTTTTTAAGTTCATTTTTTAAGTCTGTTATATATCTTGAATCTTTATCATAAGTATAATAATTTAATTCTTCAAGCATTCTTAATTCATTATTTAAGTCGTCATCGAATTTTCTTTTATATATATTTTTGTTATTATATTTAAATGGATAATACCTAACCCCACGCCCTATAAGCTGTGCCTCCTCTACTGTTGCTTTGGCAGTTTTTTTATCTGCTCCACCACCAGAGTTTTGTCCTTCAGGTAAGCGAACTATATCAAATAAATTAAGCACATCCCAGCCTTCAGTTAATCTATTAACTGTAAATATTCCTCTTATTATATTATTTTTATCTTCAAGGTTATTTAGAAGAGTGTCTATTTCTGAGTCTGTAACTTCTTTATTTTTGTTTTTATTAGTTCCTGAATTAGTTATTATTATATTTTTATCTTCAAAATTTATTTTTATAAAATCTATTATTTCTTGATAATCAATTTTTAAATCATTTATAAACCTAATTAAAATTTCTGTTTTTGTTGTAATGTCATCATAATAACTTTTTGTTGTATTAACATTAATTTTATTATTTAAATCATCTATAAACTTAAAATCATTTTTATTTAATTTATTTATCATATCTATAAAAAAAATATAATCAGACTTCGATTCTTCTATAGTCTTACTTCTAAATAATATAACAGGTTTAAAATTTGGTATTTGATTTCTTATAGCAATTTTATGTCTATACCAGTTAAATAATAAAGCAAAAAGAATTCTTTCTTTTTTATTTTGTTGTGTAGATACAAGATTTATTTCTTTTGTATATCCTTTTCTCATAAAATTTAATAATGGAAACTTATATATTATTTTATTTTTGTATTTTTCAAGTACATTATTATTTTCAGGTACTGTTGCCGTAAACTCTAAAAGCACATTATTATTTTTATATTGAAACTTTTCTTTTTGTAGTAAAAGATTTACAACTGTATATTCCCAAGCCGCTTCAATTAATTCCTGAGTTGTTTTTTCGGCTAACTCAAAATCACCATCAAACAAATCATTACTTATTTTTTTTGTAAGAGAATTAAAGTGATGCCCTTCATCAGCAAGCATTACAATACCTTTTGAATTATCATAATAAGATCCAATTTTACTTAAGTCTTCTAATGTATTAATATTTTCTTTTACTTCTCTAATATTGTTATGAAGTTTTTGAATACTTGTAAATTTTATTTCTATAGAGTTTGGGTTATCTGAAAATATATCAACTTCTTTTATTTCAATTTGTTTATCATCTATAATAATATTTTTATTAAACAAATATTTTTTATGTGTATAGTCGAGAAAATTATTTTTTGTTTTATCTACAATATTATTTTGATTTACAAAAAATAAAAAGTGCTTATAGCCTTGTTTATAGTAATAAAGTATAAGGGACGCCATGAGTAAAGTTTTCCCACTACCTGTCGCCATATTAAACATTAAATGAGTTGGAGTATTTTCTTTTCTATAGTTACTATTATATATTAATAGATTCTTAAAAGCTTCTTCTTGCCATTCATATAAATCATATTTTATATTTTTAAGTATATAATCAGGAATTATTATATTTGTGTCTTTTTTTTTTTCTAGCAATTTTTTAATACTATTTATTTCTTGTTCAAGAGTTTGCTCATCATCAAATAAGTCACTCATATTTAAACTTCGCCATAAAATTTTTTTGTAAGTTCTATATCTTTTGATCCTAACTCATATAACTCATCTTCGCATTCAGACCAAGGAACATACATTTGATTTAAATCTAGTTTTTCGACAAACTCTATTTTCTGCTCTTTTAATGTTTTTTTATAAAAATCACTACTTTCATTATTAATTTTATTTCTAAACTTTAAAACATCCTCTTCATAACTGATAAAAAATTTATTTTCTATAATATCAAATAGTGTTATAAACTCTTTAGAGTCTTTAACTTTCATAATAAGGTCTTTACATTTTTCATTAAACTTAGCAAGTTCAAAACATACAAACTCGCCTCCTCCTTGCCAGTCGACCTCTTTCGATATTCCTGTAAAGTCCCCTTTTATAATATTATTAAGTCTTTGAATGGTGATCGATATTGTGGCGTCCATTTGTTCAATGCCAATATATTGACGATTCATTTTATGACACACTGCCGCTGTAGTTCCTGAGCCATTAAAAAAATCTAATACTATGTCATTTTTGGACGTTACTGTTTCTATTATTCGCTTCAATAATTTTTCTGGCTTTTTGCCTTTAGGAAATGATACATCCCCTTCTTGTGCTATTCCACCAGTAGTAGGAATATCGCTCCACACATCGCCGAAAAACATACTCGATTTATCTTCAGCAAATAAAATAGCAATTCGTGTTGTAGCAGTTTCAGTATTGAAATTAGTTTTTATTAATGAAGTATTTCCTTTTGATGATTCTAGACAAATTAATTCAGAATCTATTAAATGTGCATTTTGTCTTTTAGCTAATTTAAGCACTGACTCATTTGGTTTAGTAGCAACTATTCGCCACATATTATTTATTTTCCATTCAGTATTTATTTCTATATTTTCACTTTTAGCATACTCTGACAAACTCATAAGTTTATGTTTTGTAATTATTAAATTTGCTAAATCTGTTTCATTATTTACTATATGGTCTCTCAATTTTATATACTCGTCTCTTGTAAGAGTTGGAATAATGCTACTATATTCATTGTCCCATTCTTCTTTTACTGTTCTAGGAATATTAAGTTTATATTTATTTTTTGACTTTACATAAAGCAATATATATTCTTTTACTTTTGGAAAACGCTTTCCCATATAAGCATGTTGTATTTTTGGCCCTGACATATTACTCATGTTCACAGATATAGAATTAATAAAATTTCCACGTCCAAAAATCTCATCCATAAGCACTTTAAGATATGCCTGTTCATTATCATCACACTGAACAAAAATAGCCCCGTCATCAGAAAGCATTTCTTTTGCTATCTCTAATCTATTTTTCATAAAAACAAGCCAAGCAGAATGATTAAAATTATCATTATACTTAAAACTATCACTACCAGTATTGTAAGGAGGATCAATATAAATCAGTTTTACTTTGCCTCTAAACTCATGCTTCAAACTATGAAGTGCTAAAAAATTATTGCCTTTTATTAAAAGATTATCCTTTATTGTGCCGTTTTCATTTCGGCTAAACTCTGTAAAATCTTCTTGCCCATTTTTAGTATATTTAGAAAAATTACAAAAAGCCTTGTCGCTAAGTAGCATATCAATTTCATTAAAAGCTATCGTTTCATTAAAAAATATTTCTTCTCTTTTAGATTCATCTTCTGTTTGACCACCTTGAAGATAGCAATCTTTAAATGGAAAGTTCAGCACAATATCACTATTATTTTTTACAAAAAGCCCTATTTGGTTTTTATATTTTGTATAAGAATTTTTAATTAGTGAAGAGTTTACAAAAGCATCAAGTTTTTCATGTTGAAATATATTTATGTCGGATATTGTCTTAAAAAACTTTTCTCTTGTCTCTTTATTATTATATAAAGTTGTTATTACATTATTATCATATTCTTTAGCATAATCAAGCAAAGCGGTATAGCTTATATTGCCATCTATAAATATACGTTCATCAAATTTAAAAAGCTCATCTATTAAAACTCCTAAACTTTGAACACTTTTATTTTCTACAAAAATACTATTATTTGACATTTATATAAACCAATTTTAGAATATTCCCATGATTTTTGGAATCTGTAATTTAATAATTATTTAGGGCTTCTTATATGTAATTGTTCACTATTTTTAGCCTTTAAGAAATCTTCATAAGCAAGTTTAAGTCCTTCTTCTAAAGTAACTTCAGGTTTCCAGCCTAATCCTTCTAGGAGAGAATTATCCATAACCTTACGCATAGTACCGTCGGGCTTTGACGCATCAAAAATAATGCGACCCTTAAAACCAACAGTTTCAGCCACAAGATTTGTGAGGCATTCTATAGTAATTTCTCTAGTCGCCCCTATGTTAATATGTTTATTGTCAGAATAATTTAACATGGCAAAAATAGTGCCACGAGCAAAATCATCAACATAAGTGAACTCTCTTAAAGGCTTACCTGTTCCCCAAGCGATAACTTCAGTTGCATTCGACTCTTTCGCTTCATCAAAACGACGAATGAGTGCTGCTATTACATGAGAGTTTTCTGGGTCATAATTGTCATTAGGCCCATAAAGATTTGATGGCATTGCTGATATAAAATCACAGCCATACTCTCGTCTATAATATTCAGCAAGCTTAATCCCTAAAATTTTAGCTAAAGCATAACCTTCATTGGTCGGCTCAAGTAAACCTGTAAGTAAATAATCTTCTTTAATAGGTTGTTCACATTCTTTAGGGTAAATGCATGAACTTCCCAAATAAACTAATTTTTTCACTTTATGTTTATGTGAGGCACTTAAAATATTTATTGCCATAAGTGTATTATTTTGCGTAAACTCTACAGGATGAGTTTGATTTGCGATAATTCCACCAACTGTACCTGCACACATAAAAACATATTCAGGCTTTGAGTCCTCAAAAAAATTATTTGTCGCATTAGAATCAAGTAAATTAAGCTCACTAGATGTTTTCTGAATTATATTACTGTAACCTTGTTTTTTAAGTTCACGAACAACTGCAGAGCCTGCAAGCCCTCTGTGACCTGCCACATATATAATAGAATCTTTTTTCATAAAAATAAAACCTTTATTTATTTAGAAAGTTTAGCCGCTTTCTCTTTTGAAAGCAAAATATCACTTTCAGTCATTTTACGTACCAATTCATCAAATGAAGTTTTGCGAGGATTCCAGCCGAGTGCTTTAATAGACTTTGAAGGATCACCAAGTAACTGCTCAACTTCAGCAGGACGAAAATATTTAGGATTAACATCAACAAGTAATTTACCTGTTTTATTGTCATATCCTTTCTCATCAACTCCTACTCCTTCAAAACGAATATCAATACCCGCTACATTAAATGCCTTTGTGCAAAACTCACGCACACTATGCATCTCTCCTGTAGCCAAAATAAAGTCATCAGCATAATCAAGCTGAAGCATTTTGTACATTCCTTCAGTGTAGTCAGGTGCATAACCCCAGTCACGCCCTGCATCTAAATTACCAAGAGAAAGCTTGTCAGCAATTCCTGCTAAAATGTCTCCTATGCCAATTGTAATTTTTCTTGTAACAAAAGTCTCCCCTCTACGCTCACTCTCATGATTAAAAAGTATGCCATTAGTAACATGCATGCCATAAGCCTCACGAAAGTTTTTAGCTATCCAATATGAATAAAGTTTTGCCACCCCATAAGGAGAACGTGGATAAAATGGCGTTGTCTCTTTTTGTGGAACTTCTTGAACTAAACCAAATAATTCTGAAGTTACAGCATTATATACTTTAATTTCATGCTCAAGCCCTAAAGCACGAACCGCCTCAAGTAGCCTAAGTGTACCTAGAGCAATACTGTCTGCCGTATATTCAGGAACTTCAAACGACACCTGAACATGCGATTGTGCACCTAAGTGATACACTTCAGTTGGTTTAACTTGGTTTAGCACAAAAAATATGCTGGTAAAGTCTGTTAAGTCTCCATAATGAAGTTTAAGTTTTGCCGCCTTATGCTGAAGAAGTTTATCGATATATAAATGCTCAATACGTGCTGTATTAAATGTTGATGAGCGACGTATTATTCCATGAACTTCATACCCTAAGTCAATAAGCTGTTCTGCTAAATACGATCCATCTTGACCTGTAATACCTGTAATTAATGCTTTTTTCATTTAGTAACACTCCAAATTTATTACTTTAATTATAATATTTTTTTCAATTATACGCAAATATTATTTAAGGGGTACTATGCACAATACATGATTTAAATACTACTAAATAGTAATAAAAAACCACAACATGTGTTAAAGTGGCTTTTAACTGTTCTTTACCCTACGGTACACTGGAAGTTGGATTTGTTGCCAAACATACATAAATCATTTATTTCTGTTCTAACTTACTCATAATATAGTTTAATATAACACTTCTATCGCTACTTTCAAGTTTAGCCATAATATCATTTTCAAGCTTCAAGTCAGTGGACTCATCTTCTTTAATATGTCGTTTATATACATCTCTTTCTATTTCAAAGTGAACACCTGAAAGTATATACTCGCCTTTTTTGTAGCGTCCAACAATGAAAGCTTTTAGCCCATTTTCATAATGCCCTAAAGTGCTAGCAGTATTACCTTCAAAATAAGACCCTCCATGATAAAACACTTGAACCTTTTCACCTAGAAAGTCAATATCAATTACCGATTTAGACTTACTATTCTCACTATAATAATTATCATTTGTTAAAGATGGAATTGAACCAATAGCCGTGCCATCAAAAAAATCAAGTTCTCTACTCTCTTTTATTGTGTAGCCATCTCCTCTAAAATCTATATTTTTACTCGCGTAATATGCTCCTGCACAAATACCAATATATAAACCACCATTCGACACAAAGCTTTTTATTTTATTATTTCCCTCGCCATTTAGTTTTTCACAATATGGTAAGTCAGCTCCACCGGGAATAATTAGGCATTTATAATTACTTAAGCTCTCTTTAATTATGAAGTTACTATCAACTAGTTTGATTTCATAATGTGTGCTAAACATTTCTATTAAAGCATTAACGCAAAGAATACTAACACCAAGATCTTTATATATTAATATAGACATAACTTCATTATAATATATTTTTAACTTATAGACAAATACTAAACCATGAAAATTTGACTTTAATATAACTATATAATAGCATTAAGGCGTTTATATTATGATTATAAAAAAACTAGGAGCATAGAATGTCTACTGTTGTTTTAAATAAAAAACTATCCTCAAATTTTTATTTAATGAAAGTTAATAAAACCTTAAATGCTAAAATGGGACAGTTTGCTATGATTAGAGCATGGGATAAATATCCGCTACTTTCACGCCCGATAAGTGTTTATGATGAGGATGGCGAGGGAGTAACTTTTTTATATAAGGTTGTTGGTGAGGGAACAAGTATTTTCTCTAAGCTTAAAAGTGGCGACTCTGTAAATGTGGAAGGTGCTTATGGCACATCATTTCCTATACTAAATGGCAGAATACTTTTAGTTGGCGGAGGTGTTGGAATAGCTCCTTTATATTTAGCTGCAAAAACTCTTAAAAATAATTCAAAAGATAGTGTTATAGATGTTTTACTTGGGTTCACAGATGAGCCTCTGTTACTTGATGAGTTTAGCAAAGTGGCTCGCGACTTTAAGTATCAAGTTGGAGGATTTATTACTGACCTCGTAAATGATGAGTCGTATGATTATATTTATACATGTGGGCCTTCTATTATGATGGAAACGCTATATAAAAAAATTGTAAACAAAGATAAACTATATGCATCTTTTGAGAGCAGAATGGCTTGCGGAATAGGTGTTTGTTTGGCTTGCTCATGTATGACAATTAATGGAAACAAAAAGCTCTGCACTGATGGGCCTATATTTTTAGCAAAAGAGGTTTTTAATGTCTAATTTAGAAACTATATTTAGCGGTATAAAATTTAAGAATCCAGTTGTACTCGCATCAGGAACTTGCGCCTTTGGACATGAGTTTAATAAAATTTTTGATATACAGAAATTAGGTGGTATGTCAAGTAAAGGGCTTACCATAGCAAAAAGAGACGGAAACTCTGGCACACGAATATGGGAGACGCCATCGGGCATTATGAATAGTATAGGGCTTGAAAACCCTAGTGTAGAAGGTTTTATAAAAGATGAACTTGACTTTATAAACAGCCTAGACATTGTAAATATTGTAAACCTAAGCGGGCATTCTATAGATGATTTTTGCATGGGTACAGAATTATTAGATGATAAAAAATATGATATTCTAGAACTTAATATTAGTTGCCCTAATATCAAAAGTGGTGGCATGAGCTTTGGAACTAAAACAAGTATTGCAAGAGAGGTTGTCCGAACTATTAGAAAAAAATGTAGCCATAAACTTGTTATAAAACTCTCCCCCAATGCTGAAGACATTGTCGAATTATCAAAAGCTTTAGAAGGTGAAGGCGCTGATGGACTTTCTTTAGTGAATACATTTCAAGCATTGGCAATTAATATACACACTAGAAAGCCTGTATTTGATAACATTTATGCGGGGCTTTCAGGTCCTGCCATTAAACCTATAGCACTAAGAATGGTGCATCAAGTATGTAAAGCCGTTAGTATTCCTGTGATGGGTATTGGTGGCATTCAAACTTGGCAAGATGCGATTGAATATATTTTAGCAGGAGCTACCACTATTCAAATTGGTTCAGCTTCATTTATTAAACCTGATGTATCACTTGATATAATTGAAGGCATTAAAAACTATATGTTAGAGCATAATATATCTAGCTTAGACGAAATAAGAGGTGTAATTTAATTTATGAAAAATATTTTATTATTAGGATCAACTGGGTCAATTGGAGTGAATACTTTATCAGTTGTAGAAAACTTTAAGGATGACTTTAATGTTGTAGGTATTTGTGCTAACAAAAGCATTGATAAAATTCTTGAGCAAACTAAACTATTTAATATAGACAACGTATATATAGAAGATAAAGATTCACGAGAAAAATTTAGGGCTATTAACACGAACAAAAATATAAAAATATATGAAAGTATAGTCGACTTTATTAACAATATAGACTTCGATATATTAGTTAATGCTTTAGTTGGATATTCTGGATTTATTCCAACAATAGAGGCTATAAAAAGAAAAAAGACTATAGCACTTGCCAATAAAGAAACTTTGGTTGTAGGTGGGGACATTATTATGCCACTTGCAAAAGAATATGGAGTAGACATTATTCCAATTGATAGTGAGCACTCTGCTATTTTTCAGATAATAAACCATTTCAAAAATATAGACATAGAAAAAATTATTATAACAGCATCAGGTGGCCCATTTTTTAATACACCAATTAATGAGTTCAAAAATATAACAACTGCAGAAGCTTTAAAACACCCTACTTGGTCGATGGGTAAAAAAATAACTATAGACAGTGCAACAATGATGAATAAGGGTTTTGAAATTATAGAGGCTCATCACTTGTTTAATGTGAGCTATGACAAAATTGAAGCGATAATTCACCCTCAAAGCATAATACATTCTATGGTCGAGTTTACTGATGGCGAGATTTATGCACAACTTGGGGTGAATGATATGCGTTTCCCAATACAAAATGCACTCACCTACCCTAATTATAAAAAAACTCCATTTAATAGGTTTGACTTTAGAAAATATAATACACTGAATTTTTTTGAAGTTGATTTTAATAAGTTTAAGATGTTAGGTCTTGCTTATGAATGCGGTAAGCTTGGAGGACTTTATCCTGCTATTCTTAATGCGGCTAATGAAGTTTGTGTTTATGCCTTTTTAGATGAGAAAATAAAATTCACTGACATAGTTAATATCGTAACAAATATGTGCGAAAAGGCTACTCAAAGTGAGGCAACAATAGAAAGTATTATTGAAGTTGATAAGAAAACTAGGATAGAAACAGAAAGTATAGTTAACAGCTAGTCTAATTATTTGTACTTGCTGGTGTAGCAGGTACTAATGGAGTTGCAGGTATTGATTCTTGAACAGCATTAGTATTTACTACAGCAGGAGTTACTGACTCTGTTCCAACTGCTGGAATAACAGCTTCCTTAGTAGCATCAACTGTTTCAAAAGCAGTTTTCTGCGAGCTAATTACTATTGATATAACTAAAGCCCCAACTATGAAAATAGTTGAAAGCACTCTTGTTGCCTTAGTAAGCACATTAGCACTTTGGCTACCTAAAACATTCGACTGAGAACTTGAAAAAAGCCCCTCAGCTTTTCCGCCTTGTATAATTACTAAAAGTATTAAAAGTACACATACTATCGTGTATAAAACAATTGCTAAAGTAAATAACGCACCCATTTATCCCCGCTCCTTAAAACAACAAAAATAATTCTACTAATTATATAGCAATTATAATTTTTTATCAATACCAAAATAAAATTTATGTTAACTATTTTAATACTATTAATATTTTTTTATCAATAACAATATATAAATCCTTGTATTTAAAAAAATATAAAGTTATAATAAACTAACAAATTTTCAAGGAGATATAAATTCAATAATATGGAAAATGTTTTATTCGCATTCTCGCTTACACTGTTCGCAGGACTTAGCACAGGTATTGGTAGCTTAATCGCTTTACTCACAAAAACAGAAAATAAGAAGTTCTTATCAATCAGCTTAGGTTTCTCGGCTGGTGTTATGATATATGTTTCGATGATTGAAATATTTATGAAAGCAAAAGATAGCCTTACATTAGCAACCGATCCTAAAACTGGTTATTGGCTTGCTACAATAGGTTTTTTTGGAGGCATAGTCTTTATTGGAGTCATAGACAAGCTTATTCCTCATGAAACTAACCCACACGAAATAGTTGTGCATCATGACAAAAAAGAGTCTAAGCCCAATAACAAGAAAATGCTTCACATGGGGCTTTTTACCGCACTTGCTTTGGCTATACACAATTTACCTGAAGGGCTTGCTACTTTTATATCAGCATTAGATGACCCTAAAATTGCCGTACCAATTGCGATAGCGATAGCACTTCACAATATACCTGAAGGAATCGCAGTGTCATTGCCTATATATTATGCCACAGGAAGCAAAAAGAAGGCGTTCATCTATTCGTTTTTGTCAGGACTTGCTGAACCTATTGGGGCACTTTTGGGCTACACTATATTAAGACCCTTCATTAATGACCTTACATTTGGAATTGTGTTTGCAGGTGTTGCAGGCATTATGGTATTCATATCCTTAGACAAGTTACTTCCAACGGCTGAAGAGTATGGAGAACATCACTTATCTATATATGGAGTTGTTGTGGGTATGGCTGTTATGGGTTTAAGTTTACTGCTATTTCTATAAGTGATTATTTTTTTCACAAATGTTAGTATAAGAGTAACAGACATAATATTTAAAACCCTTAATTAATCACATAATATTATTAAAGAATAAAAAACTTAAGGCAAACAATATATTGCTCATTAAATAAAATTATAGTATAATAGGTTTATGAGTTTAAATATCGTAGACATAGAATCAAAATACTTAAGACATGAAAATGTTTTAGCTATTCCCTCAATTCACTCAAGGGCATACTTTGCCTTGGCTGTAAAAGAAGCTTTTGACACTTTCAAGCCTGATGCCATAGCAATCGAGCATCCTCATTGTTTTAGTCAAACTTTAAGAGAAGCTGTAAGCAGGCTACCCATCATTAGCATGATTATAAGAAATATTGATGACGAGGGAGTTTATATACCAATTGACCCAACCGACTCAATTATCGAGGGCATAAGACTTGCCATAAACGAGGAGATTCCATTTTTTGCAATCGATAAAGACGTAACTTATTTTAAGACAAACTCGCATTACATGATGCCTGATGATTATTTATTAACAAAAATAGGGCTTGAAAAGTTTTATAAGGAAGTCCTTCAAAAATATGGTATTCAAAAAGAAGAGAATGATGAAGAACGTGAATATCAAATGGCGTATAATATAAATGAAATACGAAAACAGTATAAACGTGTTTTGGTTATTGTGGGAATTTCTCATTGGGAGAATATTCATAACTTACTTAAAAAAAATAAATTCGAAAAAAAAATAGACGACAATGAAAACGAAGTTTTAGGCGAATATAATATATACTCAATTCATAAAGATTCTACAGCGAGAGCAATAGGTGAGTTTCCTTTTATGGCTCACATGTATGAGATTTTTAGAAATGGAGAGATAGAAACATTCGATAAAAGTTTTGTGGTTGAGACAATTTTTAGGGAAGCTGTTAGAAAATATAAATTGCCTGTTTCAAGAATTCAACAAATAAAAATGATGACTTATCTTAGAAATTTATGCCTACTTGAAAGTAAAATTATCCCCGACAGCATAGATATTCTTACAGCTGCAAAATGCATGATTAATAATGATTATGCACTCGAATGTATGGAGGGACTCGACTACTACCCCTACTATGTTGAAGAGGACGAAAACTATCCTGTCATTAAACTAAACTTTGATCCTACAACTAAAGGACTTGAGGGATTATTGCGTGATAAGCGTATTAAACTTCATAGGTACGATAATGTTTGGAAAACAAGCCTTAAAAAAATAAATGTCACCACTAGACCTAAAGAAAAGTATGACGGCGAGTGGGAAGACGCTTGGAATAAAAGCACTAATTTAATGTCGCATGTACCTGAAGATACTTTAATGGAAAGAAGCATGAACATATTGCGAGACAAAATAACAAGCATGCTTACAGAAGATAAAATGCGTGTTGAGCCTTTTAGAACAAGCATTAAAGATGGTATAGATTTACGTGAAACTATAAAAAATTATTACAAAAAAGAAATTTATGTAAAAGAGTATCCAAAGATTAAAGGCAAAATTGGGCACATGGTTGTAATATTTGATGACGAAAATGATGCCGATTATGATTGGAATATTGTTTGGTATAGTGAGGCTCATGACGACAGTGATTTAATACTCTACGCAACTGAGCCCGGCATGCAACTTGTGGGACCTGGAATTTCAAAATGTTATTTTGGAGGATATGCTTCTCTTATGCCACCGCAAGGACCTCATGATTTATGGAAAGATTATCCATACTTAAAAAAAGAAGGCGTAGTATCGAATTATGCTGAACTTTTACTTTACAGTGCAATTTTTTATTCAGAGGACAAGTATATTGGATATATTGCTCCAAAAGCTCCGTCATTCACACTCAAGGAACTTGCAAAAAATAAAAGTGTAGAAATAATACATATTCCGCTCACAACTTTCTCGAGCGAGACATTAAGAAAATTACGTAACTTTCATGTGCTTGGTGGTAAACGCCTTAGAGATATTGCTAATGATTATATTATTTAATAACATCAATTAATACATTATCATCTCTGACAAGTCTTTGAAAAGGAGAGTTCACTATAGAGCCTTCTGCCCCTATAAACTCATTGTATTTTCCTTCAATTAAAAATACTACATTGTCAACATCATCAAATTGAGTTACTGTATAAACGAATTGATAAAGTTGAACAAGCATGCCCTCATTACCAATGGCGTTATATTCAAAGTCAGAGCTAAAGTTTAGGTAAACAGTATTGTCTTCTCTAAAAATATCTAAAAGTTCAACACTTTTAGGTATAATGCTTATAATATTATTATTATTTTCGCTATCTGTAGCACCCTCTAAAAGTGTGAGTATGGCTTTCTCTAGTGTAAATTTTTCTTTGTCTATGTCTCTTTCTTTAAACACTAATGATATAGTTCCATCGTACTCATTGTACTCAACTAAAAATATACCAGACTTCTTAATACCATTGTCATAATTTATTTTACCACTTGGCACTCTACTCACAGTACTTGTTTCTTTTTCTTTAGATGTTTCTGTAGGCAAATAAGTTTCATTTGTGATTATACTATTAAAATCTGTATTATTATTTAGAAGTGTTTCATTGTTTTTAAGTAATGAGTTATTGTCTTCTTTAACCACTAAATTATTATTCTCTTTTGTAGAAGTAATTCTTTCTATATTATTATTGTTTCTTACAGTTTCAGGCAACGGTGAGGGTACAATAATATTTTCTTTCGGCTGTCTAGTTACTTCTGGAGTTTTAATTTCTTTTTTTACAGTTTTCTCTTTAGGCAAAACAGTATTTTTAACTTGGGTATCATTCTCAATTAAAATATTTTCTCTAACCGTCAAATTATTATTCTCTTTTGTAGAAGTAATTCTTTCTATATTATTATTGTTTCTTA
>CAMRCO010000061.1 GCA_947040945.1 uncultured Spirochaetia bacterium | reverse complement strand
AAAGTATCTGATGAGAAAATAGTAAATGATGCAATAGCAGATGAGGTAGAAATAGTAGGCGATGAAGTAGAATCAAATAACGAAGTAGCAGAGAGTAAAGATATATAATTTGTAGACAAGCTAAGTTTAGCTAATCAAGTATTAAAATTTTTCATAAAAAAATAGGCTATGATAGCTTATAAAAAACTACCATAACCTAATATATTTCTTTTATATCAGAAAACTTTTATGATATAAATTTTCCTTTTTGTAATATACCTTTAGCTTTTTCTTTATTAGTATCATTAACTAAAATTATAGGTCCAGTACAACCCATTCCAGCTTCAGCATATATTCCATTTGTCATCAAAAGCTCAGCTGCAGCATCTAAGTCCATAACCTCAATACCTGATATTTCAGCTGTTACAACTTCTTTGTCAGGCATAACTGCTGGTTTAGAAGTTGACACCGCTTTAGGTTTTAGTCCTTCAAGTATTTTGTCATAACCTGCTGACTTAGCACTTTTCTCTTCGGCATCAAGTACAGTAGCATAGTTTCCACTGATGTATTCGTAAGCATACTGAATAGCATTAGCAATAACGCTTGCTCCAGACGCTCTTGAAATAATAAACACAGGCATTTTATAGCCAAAGCCAATACCTGGCCCATAAGCTGCCCCTAGTGACTCATAGCTACCACCTGTCATGAAAGATGAGAATAGTTTAATTAAAATGTTACCTGTAAGGCTGTCGCAAACCACAACATCAGTTGAGCCTGTAATAAGGTCATTTCCTCTGAGAACTGTTCCACCATCAGCACGTTGTGAGCTACCAAAGTTTATTTTGTAACCACCTTTGCTAAGGTCTCCAAGTCCACGCTCAACAGCACGAGCAGAGTCAAGATTAAGTATCCCAACAGTAGGCTCTTTAAGTCCGCATGACTTAGCCGCAATTATACCGTAAACTGCATTCTTAAACATAGCAGAAGTACGGTCAGTGTCAGATGTACCTGTAGTTGTTGCAATATATATTTGCTTTCCATTAGCAGGAGAGACTACTCGTCCAACAGTAGAAACACCTATAGGAAAGTTATAATGCATAGTAACACAAGCATCAAGTTCGCCACTTTTAATCATGTCTTCCATAATTTTATGTGACAAGTCATAACAATCAGCTTCAATAGTTTGAAGTTTAGTGTCAGTTTTTTCGCCTATAACAATCACTTCTATGTTAGGGTTTTTAAGGCTAATCTCTTCAGCTCCACGAACAGAGTTCATAGGTCCATGTTCACTGCCTATATTTGTAACACCTATTTTAATGCGTTTGCCAAACTTTCCAGTTTCAAGTGCATTAGCTAAATCAAGAAATGTTTGTCCGACTATTTCGTTAATAGAAGTACTACTCATTTATAATACCTCCCTTATTCACTTAATATTTTTTGTGCAAAATCTTTCATTGCACTTGCTATAATCTTATTAATCTCTTCTTTTGAAACACCAGAACCACTTTCTACTTTGCCAGTATTTTTTTCGATTACAATAGATACTCCATCAAAAAGATTAGTCATTCTACCTAAGAATAAAGAGCCTTTGCCTACAACCATAATACGGTTAACACGTCCTGACTTAAAGTCCTCAATAGCAAAACCTAAATATGGAGCACCTGAAGGTATATGTCCTTGAGTAGGAGCCCAACCCATCATTCCATGTTTTTCAACAAAAGGCATTAACTCTTCACGAGTAATATGTCCTTCTTTAACACCAATAGCAGCAATCATTTTATAGTTTGCTTCAGGAACATCGCCTGCTCCCGCTGGTTTTGTAACATCAGGGTTTTGCATTTCAACAGAATATTTATCAACATCTGTTACTTTTAAGTTTCCACGATTTAAAGGCTCAACAATTAGAGCATTCATTACAGCTTGAGGAGCACTTCCTGCTGCCACTGTATGACGTCCAACTAAGTCTGTTCTTAATATTGGGCTAACTCCATCATTTTCGCTTACTAAAGTAGCAAATGCACCGAGTACATCTTCTAAAATAGGTAAGTCTTTAGCAACATGGCTTTTACCATTCATACCTAATTTAGCAGTAGCACCACCAGCAACTATAACAACATTTTTATAAGTACCAGCTTGTACTAAAGATGCTGCTGTTACAAGTGAGTGGGCAGGAGCGGCACAAAATCCTCTTATGTCGAATCCTGTAGCATTTGGAATACCTGCAACTTCAGCTATGGCTTTAGCAAAGTTTCCACCACCTCTTTGATTCATATCACCACATGCTTCTTCTGAACACTCAATAACAAGGTCAATAGAAGTAGGGTCAATATTATTTTTACGTATAAGTTCTTTAAGTGCTACAACACCAGATGCTTTTACTACTAAGTTCTCAAATATAACATGAGAGTTTAAGTTAATATCAACATCATGAGCACGTTTTACACATCCGACAAGCAACTCATTAAAGTATAGCCCTTCAGAGTGTTCATTTTTTACAAGTGCTTCAATATCAGATAAAGCAGCACCTTCTTTAATTTTTGACATTTCTTTTGCAATGTCTTCATCAGTTCTATGTTTTGATTCTCTTTTAATATACACTTCTTTTGATTTGTTTAAGAAGTCTTTTTCAAGTATAACGAGGTCAAAAGAGTCACAAATTTTCATTATAAAAATGAACTCATCTTCTGGCATAATGTCTCCAAGCTTACCATCACGAGTTCCTTTTACATCAATACCTAGCCAAGTATTTCCAAGTTCTTTAAGTTTGTCTGGGTGGATATTTCCAATATAAGTTTGATTAGGAGCATAGTTCACAACCTCATCATAAGTTCTCAAACTTTTAGATATATTTTTTAGGTAATCTGAGTTTGGATTAACTGCTCTTTCAACAGTTTGTGTGGCACCATTATGAATAATCATATCTGGAGTATGTATTAAAGCATAAGATGCACCTTTAAGCACTGCGTAATTCATTTTTGTATCTCCTAAAGTATTTAAATATAAAAATGCATAGGGTTTTTTAGCCCTATGCATTAAAATGAGTCTATTTTTCAAAAACTGTTTGTTCTGTGATTTCTGTAGCTAATGCCTCTAAAGACTTTTCTACTATAGCACGTCTTAAACTTTTCTCGCCAGCCTTGTCCAAATTAGGATCGCCAAGAGGATAAGGAATAGCAACAGCAGGAACTATTCTGTTAGCACCTACAGTTTGAGATATTGGAACAATTGTACAAATATGAACCACAGGTAATCCTGTAGACTCAATTTCTTTTACCATCGTTGCACCGCAACGAGTACAAGTTCCTCAGGTAGATGTTAGTATTATAGCATCCACTCCATCAGCAACAAGTTTCTGTGCAAACTCAGCTGCAAACTTCTTTGAGTTTTTAACTGATGTTCCATTTCCAGTTGTTGAATAGTAGTATGGGTAAATACTTCCTATTTTACCTTCTTTTTCTAAGTCTTTTAATACATCAACAGGAAGAACTCTATTAGGCTCTTCATTAGCATAAGTTGGGTCATAACCACCATGTGCAGTTTCGCCCATGTCATCTATTTTATACTCACCACATTTAGATGCAGATGATGCTTCGATTCTGTCAGGGTTACCCTTAGGAACAATACCGCCACTTGTAACCAAAGCGATTTTAGCTTTAGTCATGTCTTTAATAGCTTTACCAGGAGCTACTCTGTCAAATACAGGCATAGCATATTCTGTTGTGTAAGCTTCGCCTTTAAGCTTGCTGATAAGCATATCAACAGCTCTTTCTGCACCAATTTTGTCAGCAAAGTGAGGTCTTCTAACTCCACGCATTATATAACCCTCTGTTTTAGGGTCAAGTATAGTTTCTTTAGAAAGAAGTTTTTTAGCAAGTTTACAAAGACTAGGAACAGCATCTTTCATGCCAGCAGCATTGTCTTTTGTTGAAACAATGTATAGGTCTTTTCTATAGATGTCTACTCCGGGATTCTCTTCATACATACCAGTAATTACAGGGATGTTAAGCTCTTCTTCTATCATTTTACAAACCGCTCCACAAGCTGTACCATAACGACCAGCATTGAAAGCAGGACCTGCTATAAAAATATCAGGATTTTCACTTTTAACCATAGCAAGTATTGTAGCTTTTGCTTTGTCAACATTCTCATTAAAATAAGAATCCCCACAAACAATAGTTGCAACAATTTCAGCATCACTTCCAAACTCTTTTTCGATAGCCATACCGGGACCAACTTTTCCAGCTCTTTTTTCAGGTTCTATGTGAGCCATTTCCTCACCACCAACTTGAGCGAAAAACTGATTGATATAATGAACAATTTTATATTTTGGCATATATGCCTCCTAATTTATTTTGAAAAAATTGAGATAGCCTAAGTTTTTTAAGGACGAAGGCTATCGTCATAATAAGTCTAAAACCAAACTGGTTTTATATAATCAATGGATTAAATCTTAAATCAAAAAGAATCTTTTAAATAATATTCGTACAGTATTAAATATTATTTACAATTGTCAGCACGCATTTTTTGCATTTCTGCAGAAATTGCTGCTACGTCCATAGTCATTTCTGACATTCCAGCTTGTTCTTCATAAACAGCTGCATCAACTTCAGCCTTAAATTCAGGCTCAATAACGTGATATGTTAGAAGCTTAAGCTCTACACCTGAAAGTGCTCCAGCATAAGTTGGGTCTCCTATCATAACTGTTTCTGCTGCTAAACCAGCAGCTTCAGCTTCTGCCGCTCCTAGTATAACAACTAAATTCTCATTTCCAAACTGTTCTGCAAATTCTTTGATTCTTTTTTGATTTTCCAAATCCATTGCTCCTGCGGCTGTTCAGACAAAACACTCTGTAGCAGCAAGAAGCACTTCAGCATCAGAAACTGTCTCAACGCAAGCTTTAATAGCTTCGCCAGGAACGCCGTCTCTGTCGCCTATGATTATGACTTTTTTACCATTTAAAAAGCCCATAGATGAAATCTCCTTTTTTGTATTTATTTTAATCAACTTAAAACCTATAGATTAATATTAATAACCTACAGCTGTTAGTTTGTTAAAACCTAATTCATTTGTCGCACCTGTTATAACCTGTATTTCAGCTTCAATGCTTCCATCAGGTTTAAGTGAACCGTCAAATGCTCCTGCAATTGTGTCAGTATAATCAAGCATACCTATAATTTTGTCCATTTTAGGTAAAGTAATCATACCATTAGCATTTCCAGCACTAACAACAGCATCAGCTTTAACGTCAGCATCAGCTAATGACTGTGAAGCACCATCACGTCCAGCATACTCGTCAGCAAGTATAACTGTTTTAATTCCAAAACTTTCGATTTTTTTACAGTTCATAATAAGGTCAGTATCTGGGTTACCAAAACCTTCTTCTGATATTACAACACCGTCAAAACCGAAATATTTAGCCATTTTTGATGACCAGTTAGATGAACGCATTTTGTCAGCTAAAAATACATTTTCATTTGTGATTATAACACCCATAAAGTTAATATCTTTACCATGTTTAGCATATAAAGATTTAATTACAGGGTTATTCATGTGGTGATAACTTGTGTTTTTATCGCATGCTGATACACAGTTTCCACTAACAATAGCTCCGTCCATTACTTCTGTAGGGTAAATAAATGTAGGGATTATTTTCTTAGCATCAACGCCATATACATAAGTGTCATGTAGAAGACCTTGAGTTTGAAGCATATAAATATATCCTACTTTTGGAAGGTTAGGGTACTCATTTGCTTGCTCAAGTAGTGGCTTAGTATCATAAACTATTACATTGTCAGGCTTGACATTACGTCCAAGTTCGCCTAAATATATAGCAACTTTGAATCCTGCAGTACGAGCAGCAGCTTCATATTCATATTGATTGATGCCATCTTTAGCTTCAATAACAAGACAAACATTGTTTAACTTAGAAAATGGTGTATATTCAGCACCAATTCCGCTCATATCGATTATTCCTTCCTGAAAACCTACAATTTTACCACAAGTTACAACAGCAGCACCTTTAAGAACATGAGTTGTTCCTTCACCTACTGTGTCAACTTTAGCAATCATTCCTGGGAATATAGCTCCATTTCCACTAACTTTAACTCTTGGTTCAATAACATCTTTTACAGGCGTTATACGAACAGATTCTCCAGGACGAGCAAGTTCTACTTTTACAGATTTAATATGCTCATCTTCCATAACTATTTTTTTTATCTCGTCTTCATTAACATGAAGAACTCCATTTGCAACTTTTGATACACTATCAAGTTTTACATCTTTAATGAGTATCTCACCGATTTCTAAACGCATGTATTACCACCTTTATTATAATTTTACTTAAAGCTTCTATTTTTATCCAAAAGAATATTCTATGTATTTTTCAGCCGATAAAGCAGCTAAAGCACCATCAGAACATGCTGTAACAACTTGTTTTGCCAATTTAGGTCTTAAATCGCCAGCAACAAATACACCATCAACATTAGTTTTCATATCTTCGCCTGCAATAATGAATCCATCTTCCATATCAAGCATTCCATCAAATAGCTTTGAAACAGGATTGTATCCTACAAAAATGAATACTCCGAACAATCCATCCTCTTCATCAGCTTTATATTCCCATTCTTCATTTGTTTCATTATTCTTGAATATTGCACTTTGAATCATTCCATCACCTTTAACTTCTAGAAGTTCAGTACGGAATTTTATTTCAATTTTAGGGTTGTTTTTTGCTTTCTCTTCTATTGAGTTAGCACATCTTAAATAGTCTTTTCTAACAACAAGAGTTACTTTTCTTGCAAATCTTGCTATGTATATAGCTTCTTCAACCGATGTGTCTCCTCCTCCAATACAGAAAACTTCAAGGTCTGTGAAAAAGTCAGCATCACAAGTGCCACAATATGAGATTCCTTTGCCTGTATACTCTCTTTCGCCTTTAGTACCTAGTTTGCGAGGTTCAGCACCTGTAGTTACTATGACAGTTTTTGTCTTGTAAACGGTTCCATCAGTTGTAGTAACTTCTTTAATTTTAGAATCTAGCTTTACTGACGCAATTTCCTTAAACTCAATATTGGCACCAAAGTATTTAGCCTGATTTTCCATTTTCTCTATTAAATATTTTGGGTGTAGCTCTTCATGGTTTTCACTAAAAAAACCAGGATAATTAGCGAGTTCATCTGTTATACTAATTTGTCCACCAAGTCTACCTTTTTCAAAAAGTAGAGTGTTCATTTTTCCTCTAGCTGCATAAATAGCAGCAGAAAGACCAGCAGGCCCTCCTCCTATAATAATAGTATCATAAACATTATCCATATTTTACAAACTCCTTAAAACATTTTTATTTTTATTCGAATCTATTTAAGAAATAAATAACGATACAAAATATTTATAAAATACTTTGTATCGATCCATATATTAAATCATAATCAATTAATTGTAAATCTTCTTCAATTGCTGGGGTAGTATGTCTTTTAGGTAATGATAAAAAATCTTTGGCAATACCTATTGCTTTTTCAATGAGGTCAAGAGACTCTAAGTCTATTGTGGTTTTTTTTGTGCTAAGAACTACTGTTTTATATGGCATAGCATTTGGTTTAATGCTACTAACTATAGGATGAGTGAGCAGTGTATGCCCAGAATGTACCATGTCTCTAGCTTTTAATAATATATCTAAGTAAGATAAATCGAAATAATGAACATTAAGACTAGGGTTTTTAATTTTATTGTTTACGCTAGGGTTATTTGTTATAATTATATTTCTCAATATAGATACCTTTTATAAGTGCATTCATAAACTCGCAACATTATAATCCTTATTACTATTTTGTCAATAAGAGTATTAAAATTTATCAACAATTTTTTTTTATTTTCATTTTTTAAGCGTTTTTTTGATTTTTTTATATAAAACACAAGCTTCTCTGTGAATATTTATATAAATTGGGTTGAAATTAAGATTATGACATTTAAATACTTTTTTCATATATATTTTAGAATAGCTAATAAAATGCATTGAGTTTATCTTTAATTTGCTATATTCATTGTTTTGCAGATACATACAATAAGGGGTATTGTCTTCAAAAAATATTTCTTTCATTTCATATTTCATTTTTCTTTTCATTCTAAATGAAGGATGACCAGCAATAATAGCAGAATCAAATATAGATTTATCATATGGAAAAGAAAGATCAAATAAACTAAAAGAGCTGGAAGAGAAAAAATCTCTAGATAAATCCATATCAGATATGCTTCCTAATTCCCCTTCATTGTGTCGCCCGCTATAGTATATATTTTTGAGTCTGTTAAGACGCTTTTCATTTGTATATGTTTCGATTGCAAAATTACAAAAACTTTTTAATACTTCTATATTGTTAATGTTCATAGTAATAGCTAAATTAGAAGTTAAAGCGGCATCATATTTAGATAAACTTTCAAATGTAGTTGACACATTGCAGAAAAGCATAACATCACTATCAATATGTAGACATCTATCAATTTTATGATTTAGCATTAAATTTCTTAATATAAACCATCTTTTAATACAAAATATTTCAAATGCTCTGCTACTTTTTCCTAAGTGAACATATGCCTCTTCAAGTAAATCTATGTCACTTGAGTTTAAGCTATCTATGTCAACAAAAGTTGAATATTTACTTAATTTTTTTCTTTCTTTATCCCCTATTAAAAATATTTTGGCATCAGGGTTCAACTTTCTAGCTTGCCTAATTGAGTAGTAAAGAGCCTTACTGTAACCTGTATGTATAATTACTATAGTATCGAGCATTCATTTTTCCTTAAAAATATTATTGAAGCATATCATCTGTCATAACATGTGTACAGCGGTTTTTTTTAGTGCATTTGGCACATGATTTTATGTTTGGGGTATAATCTATTATTCCATTATAAAAATTATCAAAAGTTGATGATAAATATTTTTTTAATGTACTAAACTTATCAGTTCCTTCCAAGTCATCACTTTCTATATACCCTAAAAGTTCAAGTAAAATATCTCTATTATTAAACTCATAAAAATATTTATTATTAATAATATCACTTTTTTTATATATACTAAAAGCTATTGAGACATGGCGTATTAATTCGTTATCTTTCTGATTTTCACTTAACATATTACTTAAATATATAAGAGGCTGTAAATATTCAGTTAATATAATTTCTTTACCACTACTGCTTATTTTAGATGGAGAGTTTGGTGCCCTAGGTTTATAATCAACCACCCTTAAACCTTTCACAATATCATTTTCTTTATAAGTGTCCACTCTGTCTATTCGTCCACTAACTTTTACACTAAAGTCTTTTGTGCTATAAATTTCATATTCAGTAAAGGATTTCTCAAAAACCGCAGGCATATAAATATTTTCAGCACTATAGTTTAAGCATTCTTTTTCAATGTAGAGTTTAAGTGTTTCTATCATATCACTTTCTAATGATTTTATATCAATACTATTTGGTGATTTTATATTTTTTAGCATTTCCGAAATAACAGATGATGCAATATTATTATATTCTTTTTCTCTATTTTTATTTAATAATGAAGTTCCATATTTTTCTAGTAAAGCTTTATAGAAATATTCATATACTTTATGAAAATGTATTCCCTTGTCTTGATAGCCCATGCCCGCTTCATTACTTGAGTCGTCAATTTCCCCCATGATTTTTTTGTCTATAAAGTATTGAGGGCAAATCATTATGTCTTCAATATCTTTCACCCACATGTTTTTAGATAAAAAATATTTTGAAATGCGTTCAGATATTTCTTTACTTTCAAGTAAATCAGTTTCATTTTTAATATTTCTTTTATACACGCTTTCTATAATAGAGTCTATATTTTCGTCATCAAACCTGTACGGGCTTTTTTTATAATAGAATAAACTCATTAATTTTTCTTTATAAGAATGTGCTAGCTCACCTTTTTCAATATAGTTTTTTCTATATATTAGCCCTTCGTTTTTAAGGTTTTCAAAAGTAAAAATTTTATTCGATAATAATAAAAATAATTCTTCCAAATAACTCGATGGAAGCTCTAAGTTGCCATTATTGTCTTTATACATAAATGAAAAATAGACATTAGTTTCATCACTAAAAGATGCAAGTAATGAAAAGAATGCTGACTTTGATAATGTATTCGCACTTTCTTTTGTTTCGAAAATATTTGTTTTTAAGTCTTCATTTATTTTTTCTCTTAATAAATTATCAACTATAAAAGTGTCAACATTTCTTGTTAATAGGTTTCTATTCATGCCAAGTATAAAAACATGTGAAAAGTGAGACGCTATTATTTCATTTGGTGAGAGTAGGCGTACTCCACTACTGAGCGTTTCTTCAGGGAAAATATATAAACTTCTTATAATAATGTTTAATATTGTGTTGTAGCCTTTAGCATCAATTTTAATATTTTTTATAGAGATTGATATTATAGTAGAAATAAATAATGACAAAGCCATATAATCACGATGAAAGTATAAATCATTCTCTTTAAGTGACTCTGCCACATTTAATGATTTAATTAATGCTAAATAAAGAGAGCTTATTTTGCTGAAGCTGTCTTTAATGTAAATTGTTTTTATTTTTTCTATAAGTGCGAGTATGCTTGAGGCTGTGTTTCTAATATCTTCTTTTGGATGATGCTTTTTTAGGGTGTAAATAAAGTCATTCAATGGCATTTTATTATTAAAATTAAAACCATTTTTTGAATAGAAAATACTTCTAATGTCATGCTTGTTTACAAACTCAATTTTGACATAAGGGGATGAAAGTAATTTAAGTAGCTCGTCCACATTAATTTCTATAGCACCGCCTCTTTTGTTAGAAAAAATTGAAAAAACACTTGTCATTATTGGGATGATGGGTATAGCCCAAAGTGGTACGCCATTTTTGTTTTCAATAGGTATGTCATAGTCTTTACACTTTTCTATAATCTCATCATTATATTTTTGATTGTCAGAAGATATTATCGCAATGTTATATGTGCTTACACCATTTTCAATGAGGCTCGCAACTGTGTCGAGTACATTGTCTATTTCTTGGCTTTCTCCAAATCCACTAAGAAGTGCTATATTATTTTTATAATTTTTAATTGAGGAGTCATCTAAATTAATTAATGCTTTTGCGAAGTTACTAATGTTGCTGTGGCTTATGTTTAAGTTTTTACTGTTTTCTGTAATATATTCGCTTTTAAGGTATGAATCTAGCATATTAATGTCATAAGGCATTACAATATTAATTTTAATTCCTAAATGGTCTTTTAATGCGTTTAGGAAAATGCTGTAGCGTTTGGGGATATGGTCGAATCCATAAACTTCTATAGAGTCATAATTTAATAGAGATTTATTTATATTATTATTTTTAATGTCATTTATAAAATTGCTATAAAGCATACACTCGTCATATAAATCATTAGAGTCTATGACTTTTTTATATTCATCTATTATAATAATACTTTCTTCTAAAGATTTGCTATAATTTTTTAGATTAAAATTAAATTCATTTTCTAAAATGGCAATATGTGAATATAGTGCATAAATAGTGTTCGCAATTTCATGTCTATTGGGCTGTCCATAAAAAATAGAATCTTTATTTTTTTTTATATAGCCTTCGAATGCATGTGCTAAATAAATAGTCGCAATATCTTTTGAAATTAGTGTTTTACCTAAATTATTATTAATTTCATAATTATTAATAATAGACCTAAAAAAAATAGCCATCGTTTGTATATTGGTTGTATCAATTACTCTGTTATTATAAATACTCTCGATATATGTATTTTTAGCATTTTGGTTAGAAAAAAGTAGTAATTTATTATCCATAAAGAAATATTTATTCTTGCCACATTCTTTCAACTTTAGAAATAGCTATAATATCAAACAAAATACCCAAAACTTTTTTAGTAGCCTCTATGAGTTTAAGTCTTTGTTGTCTTGTGTTCTCATCATTATCTAAAACTGTGTTTTCGTAGTAGAAACGGTGTAGGGCAGATGAGAGGTCATATAAATACGTTACAATAGGATATACTTCAAATGATTTTGCAGCTTCACTAAGCTCATCAGGTAGTCTTAATAAAAACTTTGCAAGATGTAGTGTTGTTGTGTTTGAAATATTTTTAATATCAAATGCTAATTTAGGGTCATAGCTCATATTTTTTTCTGTAAGCTTGAAAAATATATTACATATTCTAGCATAAGCATATTGAACATAATATACAGGATTGTCATTATCTTTTTTCTTGGCAAGTTCAAGGTCGAAGTCAAGTGTTGTTTTAACCGAACGCATAAGTAAAAAGTAACGTGTTGGGTCAACGCCAATTTCATCTATTACTTCTGCTAGGGTAATCATGTCGCCTGTTCTTTTGCTCATACGGACAATTTCTTTGCCTCTATAAAGTCGAACAAGTTGACCTAATATAACATCGAGTTTAACTTTATTATCACTTAAAGCACTCACGGCTGAAGTTATTCGTGTAACATAACCATGATGATCTGCTCCAAGTATATTAATTAAGTATTCAAATCCTCGGTCAATTTTATTTTTGTGATATGCGATGTCTGGTGCGAAGTAGGTATATTCGCCTGAGGTTTTTTTAACTACTCGGTCTTTATCATCACCAAAAGCAGTACTCTTAAACCAAACAGCATCATCTTTTTCATATATGTAGCCTTGTTTGTCTAAAAAATCAATAGTCTCTTCAAGTTTGCCACTTTCTCTTATTTCAGTTTCAGAGGCATAAGTTTTCATAAATGTATTAAAACTTTCAAGAAGTTTTTTTTGTTCTGCTAAAATTAACTCTTTAGGTATTCCGTCCAATTTTGCCACATCATTAATATAGCTTCCATGATACCCGTCTTCAGGAACAGGCAGTCCATTTTTTACAGCATCAATACTTCTATTAAGTTTTTCAATTTGCTCCCCCGCATCATTAACATAAAATTCATGTTCAACATAATGACCCACATAAGAAAGTAAATTACCTAAAGAGCTACCAATAGCAGCCCATCTTCCATGTCCAATATGTAGCGGGCCTGTTGGGTTAGCACTAACATATTCTAGTAGAATTTTTTGAGCAGGCTCTGCAGTATTTTGCCCATAATTGTTGTCATTAATTAAATTATTAAGGCATTCATTAACATAGGTCTCTGATAAAGTCATATTAATAAACCCGGGCTTAGCAGACTTAACATGAGCGAAAATGCTCTTATCCATTTTTTCAATAACAGCATCAGCTATTTCCATAGGGTTCTTTTTAAGTGTTTTAGCAATACGCAAAGCAGCGGCACATGCATAGTCTCCGAAAGATTCTTCAGCAGGATAACCTACTTCGACAGAAACTGTTGTGTCGTCTCCAATTGATTTTAGATAGTCCCCAAAGGCATTGTTTAATATTATAGCGATATTCTTTTTAAGCATTTGTTTCCTCGTATTACTTCATATTTCATGTTGTTCATTATATCAAGATAAGCAAACTAATTCAAGCTTTCTATTTGAATTGTCTATTTATGAAGTATTTAGTCATGCTACAAAAATATCAGCAGTTCTTGAAAGAAATGAGGGATTTTTTCTATTAACAAATTTTTTTTAATTATTGTTTTGTATAAATAACTTTTTCATTTAGTATATAAATATGTAATTGATTTTTTTTATTTGTTTTTTAATGCTGTATATAGTACTGAAAATATTTAATTATATCAATATGTAAAATTATTCAAAAATATGTGAAACTTTATCTGTGATATTGGTGCCTGTTTCAAAATATAAAAATGGAAACTTCCCCATGAATCCTGAAACTATTCTAGATGGCACTTCTGTTGTTAGTTTATTATATTCGAGTACATATTCATTATAAAGTTTTACTGTGTTATTTTCTATTTTAATCAGAGGCTTAATAATTTTTACAGCATTAATATAGCCTTCATTCGTACGCAATGTTGGGTAATTTCTTGCCCTATTGCTAAAATAATTAATATGCTCGTTTATTCTTGCTTGAACATATTGAAGTTCTTGAAATGTTAATGGTTTTTCAATTAATGTTTCATTGGCTTCAATTAAATATGCGCGGCTTAAATAATTGCTAAACATAGAAATATTATATGTGTTTAAATTTGGTATATATGATACTGCATTTAAATAAATAGATGACGCTTTATTTTTTTCATTATATATATCAGTAATATCTTTTAATGTTGTTCTTGATAAAGTTTCTTTTTCATTTATAGA
>CAMRCO010000060.1 GCA_947040945.1 uncultured Spirochaetia bacterium | reverse complement strand
CTATTATTATTATAACATATAGGCAGTATCACTGAATGCTACTCTAATTTTTTTTTATAAATTAAAATTTAAAGTTACTTAGTAGGTCATGAAGTTTAAGAGCAACATCTAGAGCCTCTTCATCTTCTATTATAGGTTTAAACATTTTATTATGATAAATTGCTAAATTATCATTATGTTGTGTGAAGTCATTATCATTAACTATCCCTTTTTCTTTAAGAATTTCTATTAATTCATTTTGTTTAGTTTCATAATTTTTTCTTCCTTCAGATTTTTGATTCTCCCAATGATAAAAATAATCTCCATAAATAATAAAAATACGAGTCTCAGCAAGTGCACTTCCAACAGATATCATTAAATGACAAGCGTCTTTATCATCATATTCATAGGTTTTATAACAACAACTATAACTTACTTTACTTCCACTAAGTCCTTTCTTAAAAAAATCTAACCTAGCATCTTGAAGAGTATCAAGTATTGCTTTTGTGTTTGTTATTTTATCCATAACATTATCATCCCCACTATTTTTTACATCTTCTAAAAATTTAGTTGCTGCTGTACTTGTACTCATAATTTGTATTCCCCTTTCTTTTAATATATCTATATAATTTTTCAAAAAAAATCTGTACTCTTCTCTATCTTCTCTATCTTCATTAACTTCTTTTTTTAATGTTTTCTCTAAACAAGGTAGCAAATATTTTTTTTCGTTATCTATATCTTTAACATAATAAGCAATAACATTTATAAGTTTGCTTTCTATATCTTTTATATATTCATTTTTTTTGGTATCTTTTTTATCAAAATCATACCCTAAAGATTTTTTTGATGGGTAATCTCCTAAAGGCGTAAGATAAACTATTTTTTCGATTATAAGTTCAGATTCAGGTTCAAGTTTAGATTTAAGATTTTCTTTTACATATTTATAATATCTATATATTTGAGCATCTTGGTCTTCTGCCCAATTCATTTTGTTTTCTATAATAATCGCATGTGTACTGCTTTTAATTAAAATATCAATTCTTCCTTCTTCACGGTTAACAGAATAATTTTTATAATTATTTTTATCAACTTCAATTAATTCTAAAAAACTATCTAAAAAAACAGGGAAATTTTCAAGCAGAAATTTTAATATATCAGAATGAAAATTCTCTTTATAATATTGATTAGAAATTATCTTAAAAAAATTAAAACTAGAAAGTGGTTCATATTTTTTTTCTTCCTCTTCTTCTTTTACTTTCTCATAACAAGCACTAGCTTTTTCCATAATATATTTTAATTCATCAAAGTTGTAATCCATAATCATTCTCCTTATTTTATGCATAAATTATGTTAACACTAACTAGTATATGAATAAATATTCACGAGTCAATTTTTATTTTGGCATACCCAAATTACTTAATATTTTGTTATTTTTGTTTTACTTCTTTAATTATCCAGTTATGAGAACCACCGACAGGACAAGTTGGATCAGTGGGTTTAGATTTTGCTATTAGTTGTGCATTACACTTAGTACATCTGTATTTTTTATCTCTATCACCACCACCTAGAATAACCAAAAAAATCATTACAATACCAATAGCAATGAAAACAAGTAAAACTATTAAAGCATATGTTACAAAAATATAAACTAGTGCTAAAAAAAGCATAAATGCTATATATTTTCTATCCACTTTTGAAATGACAACATCAAAAAATAAAACAGCAAAAAATAAAAAAGTATAATTTACTAAGCTTATAAAAATATACCCTTTACTAAAACTATTTTCTAATGAAAAAAAATTAGAAATACTTCCGACAGAAGAAAAATTAATTAAAAATGAAAGGCTAAGCACTCCAATTAAAGCAATCATTATAAACAGTATATAGTGATTACCTCTAAGTATAGTAAATCTATATGTTTTACGCCATTTAAAAAACATGATGATTGAAAGTATAAAAAATATAGAGCCTATAGCGATAACCAGAATATATGAATTATCTAAAAATGTTTCCAGAAAATAAACTAGCCAAAAACCTTTACTAAAAAACAAAAGAATAATTAAAGAAAATAGTATTGATGATAAAATAGGAAGAACTATAGGATAGTCATTTTCTTTTATTTTAGAATTTTTTCTAATGGCAAGTATAGTAGAAACTATTAATAAAGTAAGAGCTATAAAAAAAATAATTTTATTTGAAGTAGAAAAACCCTCTATTTCTAATATAATTTCATCGCCTTTTTTCAAATATTTTTGACTGACGAATCCTGTATAACTTAGATCATTTTCAGTATAAGTAATACTAGCCCAACCATTATCAAATTCTTCATGCAATATAAGTTCATTATCTTGTTTTAATGTATGCACAACAGGACTTTTAACATTTGCTTCTTGACGAATATTTAAAGCATCACTAGTGACAACAGCTGACCATTCTCCATACGAATAAAGTGGAAAAACTAAAAATAATATTACAGTTTAATACTGTATTTTTTTTATTAACATTTTTATTGTCCTTATCTAACAAAAAATTATAAAAATGACTTTAATTAAAGTATTTTATGCAATAATTATATATTTAAATATAATTATTATCTATTATAATTATATTATTACTTTATAATTTCAACGCTAGTTATACCGTCCTCATGATTGTTCAAGTCTCTAATTTTGAATCTATATGATTCAAGTTTAGCTTCTATTCTAAAGTAGCCAATGTTTCTAACAAAGCTACAATATCATCATGTCCATTATTCCGTGCTATTTCTAATAGAGTGTAACTATTACTACCATTATTAACATCCGCATAATTTTCAATAAGGAGAGTAACAATATCTATGTATCCTTTTTCACAAGCCTTTGCCAAAGGTGTATAATTATCATAGCTTGTATTTACATCGGCACCATTTTTAATTAATATTTTAGCAATTTCAACATTGTTATTTTCTATACATGCTAACAATTCTTGCCCATTATTACCATTAATATCATATCCTGTTGCTATAATATAATTTATAATATCGATATTCTTATTTTCAATAGATGTAATAAATGAACCAGTGCTTATATTAGCCTTATAATCTATTAATGTTTTAGCTATTTCGGTATTATTTTTTTTGAGAGCATCGTAAAGATAGTTAGGCTTTATCTTAGCCTCAAGTAATGTATTAACCATATCAATGTTTTCATTTTCAATAGCAAAATATAAGGCTGTTTTTTCATTACCTGAGTTAATATTCACATCATATTTTATAAGCATCTTTACAGCATTGATATTATTATTCTTAACCGTATCTATAAGAACATTACTAGTACTGTACCCATAATTATTATATTCATTTATATTTACTGCCCCTGCTTTTATTAGAGATTCACCTAAATCATTATAACCCAAAATCAATATTATACTCAATACATAAGTGCCTTCTTTAAACGCTATACCCTTGAAACTTGTATCTCTATTTAAATATTGACTTTGAGAAACTTCTATCATTTTTTTTATATCTGCTATAGCAGGCTGACCTTTATATGATTCAATTATAGTTTTATATTCATCAAATATAGAATTTTCAAATAAAAAAGCTGCAATCTCATTATAACCTTTTTCTTTGGCTATCATAAAAGCTGTTTTGCCATAAGAATCAATTTCTTTTATATTTGCCCCACTACTTATCAAATGCTTGACTATTTCTGTTCGACCTGATTCTACAGCAGATATTAACTCTCCTTTTAAGTCGGCTCCACCACTTATTAATATTTTAGCCATTTTAGCACCTAGTGCAGTATACTCATCATTATAGCTAATTACATAGGATAGTAAAGTTTTACTACTAATAGTAATATTCACATCAGCGTCTCCTTTTTCCACAAGTGACCTAACTATTTCTATATGTCCATATTCTACAGCATCTGCCAGTGGAAAACCAATATTAGCATCAGCCCCTTAGATAAAAGATAGTTTACAATATCAAGGTGTCCATTATAAGTTGCCAGCATTAAAGCAGTATGAGCAAAAAAATCACTTTTTATATTCACATCAACGCCTCTTTCTATCATTCTTTTAACCGTTGCTATATCTCCAGTTTTGCATGCTTCATACATTATATAATTTAGTCTGTCTTCGGCAACTACATTTTGTGTTGTCATCATAAAAATTATAAAAAATATTATTATTTTTATCATTATCCTTCTCCTTAAAAAAAACTTTAATTTAAACTAAAGCATAAGTATATAATACTCAGAGTATCATCGAGTGACACCCCAAGTATTAAAAATTTTATATCAAAAAAATCTATTCCCCTTTGTATAACAAATAAACTTCTTGATCTTCATCAATTTCCCAATTCATATCATCTGGAATATCTACACTATCATGTAAGTATAATTTTTTTCCATCAGTTGAAAAGCCCGTATAAGCACTCATAAATAAAATTTCTATTTTGTATATAGCTTTATTTTTTTCAGGAGAACGAAAAAACTCTAACTTCATCATATTACTTAAAAGACCTACTATAACATCTCCCGCATTAATCTCGTCTTCACTAGCATTTCCAATAGATATATTACCAGTGTCATCAAATATTATATATTCACCAGTAAATGCTGAAAAAAAAGTTTTTCCTTTAACAGCCTTTACCTAATTACTATCAAGTTTTTCTTGACTAGGCTCTAAACATCCAATAAAAAATATTGATATAAATGTTATTAAAAATAATTTTTTCATATATTTCCTACCTAATAATCTTGAAACTCTGTGTTTGATACGATCCATTTTTCTAATGCAATATGAAGCCAAAATGAATATATACCAAATGTTATTATGGTTAATAGAAACCACTTTATCCAGTGAATGAATAAACTTCCAGCCGTGCCATTAAACTTCAAACGCTTCCCATTTATAACAGTATGACTTTCTTTCCATTTATAGGTTCTGCATATTGCCCAAGGTGTGCCAATGCCAAATGTAAAAACTATTATAAAAGTATTCACAATTTGTAATAAAAGATAACTTAATACCCCACCATCAAAATAAGATTTTTTTTCCGCACTAACTAAATTTTCCATAATATCTCCTCTTCGTTTATGTATGTCTATAATATCATAGTGTCAATATCATGGAGTGATACCCTAATTATTTTATTACCATTAAATACTTTATATAGTAACAATAAAAAGCTACAAGCTGAAAACAGACGTTAAAAGTGTCTTATCTGTTGGATTTTTGAGAAACATAGTGCTTGATTTTATAATACGACTTCTATCAATAATATGCATTACTAAGTAAATAAAACCTCTTTGACAAAATATACTTAATAGAGTACAATTATTGAATCCTATTCTATAATTATTTGGAGGCAAAATGCATAACAAAAAAAAATACTATATAACAACTCCAATCTATTACCCCTCTGACTATTTACATATAGGTCATTGTTACTGCACAATTGCAGCAGACACTATGGCAAGATATAAAAAACTTACAGGACACGACACATTTTTCTTAACAGGCACAGATGAACATGGAGAGAAAATAGCTAAGAAAGCAGCAAGTGTTGGTAAAGAACCAAAAGAATATGTTGATCACATAGTAGACGAAACTAAAAAATTATGGGCAAAACTAAAAATAGACTATTCAGGATTCATACGAACAACAGATGATTATCATCAAAGACGTGTTCAAGATATATTTCAAAAACTTTTCGATAAAGGCTTCATTTATAAAGGAGCTTATAAAGGGCTTTATTGCGTAAGCTGTGAGGCATTCTTTACAGAAAAACAAGCAGTAGAAAAAGAAACAATACACTACTGCCCCGATTGTGAGCAAAAATTAGAACATAGAGAAGAAGATTGCTACTATCTAAAAACATCAGACTATGGTAATTGGCTTATGGATTATTATAAAGAACATCCTGAGTTTTTAGAGCCTAAGGAACGTGTAAATGAAATGGTAAATAATTTCTTAGCACCTGGACTTGAAGACTTAGCTGTAACTCGTAAAGGTCTTGACTGGGCTATAAAAGTTCCTTTTGATGAAGAGCATAGCATATATGTTTGGATTGATGCTTTAAGCAATTATATTACACATTTAGGATACCCTGAGGAAACAGAAGACAAATATAAAACTTATTGGCCTGCTGATGTACATTTTGTTGGCAAAGAAATTGTACGCTTTCATGGAATAATTTGGCCTATAGTGTTAAAAATGCTTGACGTTCCACTTCCTAAAAAAGTATATGGACATGGTTGGATTTTATTTGATGATGGCAAAAAAATGAGTAAAAGCCGTGGTAACATTGTTGACCCTCATGTATTAATAGACAAATATGGTGTCGACTCTTTAAGATACTTTTTAATGAGAGAAATTGTTTGGGGTAATGACGGCAATTATTCTGAAGAGGCTTTACTTAGAAGAATAAACTCAGACCTCGCCAATGACTATGGAAACTTATGGCACAGAATTACCACAATGCTTGACAAATATTTCGACGGAGTATTGCCTCTTGAGGTTGAAGGTGTTTATGGTGAAGCTGAAAGAAATCTTAAAAAATCTGTATTAATGCTTGATGCTAATGTTGAATCATCTTTAGATGCTTTTATGTTTAATGATGCTTTAATACATATTTGGGATGTTATTAAGCTTACCAATAAATATATTGAAGAGAGTTGTCCTTGGAATTTGGCAAAAGACGACTGTACGAAAGATCAGCTTTCTAATGTTATGTATTTTTCATTTCAAGCATTTTATACAGCTACAGCTTTTTTACAAATATTTTTTGTAGACACACCTAAAAAAGTATTTACTAGAATGTCGCTTTCTGAAAGTGTTACATTAGAAGATGCTAAAAATTGGGGTTCTCTTCAAAGTGGTATAAAAATTACTCGTGGAGAAGCTTTATTCCAAAGATATGATATTGATGAAGAACTTGGTAGAGCAAAAAAACCTAATGGAGACTCAAAAGATATACCTTCTACTAAAAAAGAAGAACCTAAAAAAAGTGAAGTACCTGAAATAGAATATGATGACTTTGCTAAAATGCAAATACTAACAGCAAAAGTAGTTCATGCTGAAAAAGTAGAGAATGCTGATAAACTTATTAAATTTGTGCTTGATATTGGTGAAGACGAAAATCGTATTGTAGTTAGTGGTATTGCTGAATTCTATAAACCTGAAGAGATGATAGGCAAAACTGTTTTATACTTAGCAAACTTAAAGGCGAGAAAAATTAGAGGTGTTAATTCACAAGGTATGATTTTATTTGCTGAAAAAAATAATATTCTTTCTGTGATAAGTCCTGAAAAGGATATGCCATTTGGTAGCATTGTGAAATAATGGGAACGAGGAAAGCAAACAAAAAAAGAAAATATATAAAATCAATTAAGTCATCAAAAAAAAGTAAAAAATGGCTTATTGTTATAATTATTTCTGTTGTTCTATTAACATGTATAAGCTTCATTATTTTATTAAGGTCATCTGCTTTACTTAGAGTAGAAGTTCGTGGACTTAATAGACTTAATGCAGTGGATATTATAAATCAAAGTGGTGTTTCGGTATACAATAATAAAAATTTATTCTTCCTTCCAAAGGATGGTATTCAAAGCAATATAGAAAGAAATAAACTTATTAAAGTACTCGATATAAAAATTGCCATTCCAGATTTACTTATAATAGAAGTAGAAGAAAGAGACACTATAGCTCTTTTAGAGCATGAAGGACGAATATATGAAGTGGTTAATGAGAATTATCTTATCATAAATAATTTAGTTGTAAATTATAATGTCCCATATATTACTGGACTCAAAATTGAAACTGGTAAAGAAACAATTGAAAATGAGTATACAAAATATATTATTGATCTTCTTAACAAGCTAAAAAAAGACAATAAAGACGTTTATGACACTATATCTGAAATAAATGGATTTGGGGACGACTTAATAATATATCCTAGAATATACCGAACCAAAGTACTTGTCGAAAAGTATGTAAAAGAAGAAAAGATAATAGAACTTGCGGCAATTCTTAAAGCTCTTCAAGAAAGAGACGAATATGTAAGTGAAATAGATTTCAGATTTAATGAGGCGATAATTAGAGAGCAATAAAATTGAACAGTATTTTAGACAAAAATATAGAAAGACTTAAACTTAATAAAATTAATTTAGCTGAAATAGAGACTATTAAAAACTTTAATGAAAATAGTAATTCAAATTATAAAATTATTTCTAGCAAAAACAATTCATATACCATAACCCATAAAGGCAAATCTTTAGTATCTTCTTATGCTCCAGATGAAGAGGCTAAAAAATTTATTTTGTCATCTCTATCAAACAAAACCTACTCTAACGCTGTATTTTTTGGAATATCATCATATCATCAAGTTGATTATTTTTTATCCATAAACAAAAAAAACAAAGCTATAATAATAGAAAAAGATATAGATCTAGTTTATAAAATTTTTAGTTATAATTATTTTAATTCACTTGACCGAGTTATTGTAATATTAAATAAAACTCCAGAAAATATTATACATATATTAAATAATATTATTTCTGATAAAGATATATTAAACACTGTCCCCATTAGGCATATAAGGTCATCGAGTATTAACGATAATTATTATGATCAAATTTCAATTTTATATAGCAGTTTTACTCGTGAAAAAATAATGTCTTTAACTTCTCTTTTTTACTTTTCAAACATTTGGGCAAATAATATACTTTATAATATCAAATTAAATCCTGCGATGACTATAAAAAGTTTTGACAATATCCTTAAACATAATACCCCTCTTTTACTGGTCTCATCTGGTAAAAGTATTGATGAGAAAATTGATAAAATTAAAGCGTTGTCAGAAACTCATTTTATTTTATGCTTATCGCATGCACTTAATACCTTACTTGAAAATAATATAATTCCTGATGCTGTTATAACAACCGATGGAGGATTTTACTCATCTATACATTTAGAAAAATTAAAAACAATTAAAAATGATATTTATATTTTCACAACACATACAGCATATCCTGCTTCATTAAGCCACATAAAAAATGAAAATATATTTTATTTTTCTCATAATGAAAGCCTTGAAACTTTAATTTATAAAGACAGCGTATATATTCCAATGGAAGGAAGCGTCATAATGCCCGCAATACGTATTGCCACAATGCTTGCCCCATCCTATATTATTCTCGCAGGGTGTGACTTTACACATATTAACGAAGAAACACATAGCAAATATTCAAACTCTATTTTAATCGACTATATAACACATAATAAAATAGATACCATTTATAATAAAAATATTAAAAGACGAAATGCCTCTAAAGAAAGTATTATTTGCTATGATAATATATTAAGAGAAACAAGTGCCTCTCTTATAGTATATTATAAACATTTTAGCCTATTAATAAATAATACAAATAATATTAAAATATATACCCTAACCGAAAAGTCAGCTAAAATAGAAAATGTAGAAATTTACAATGAAAATATTCATAAAAATATTCATAAAAAAAATATTAAAATAACACGAATAAAAGAAAATATATATAAAGATGAGTTTAATAAATTACTTAGAGAGTTAGAATCTAGTTTACTTGCTAATAATGAGAATATATTAGAAAACAAATTAATTGATATAATATTTATTTGGCAAAAAAAAGAAGTGATAGAGAAGAATAGTAGCGAAAATATTAAAAAAATAATATCTGAATATATTAAGTTTACAAAATTACTAGATATAAAATAGACAATAATAAATAATTATCTATTTTATGCTTGATATTGAAAGGTAATTATTATATACTATCTAACATAGTATGTGTTAATTATAAAAGGAATCTTTAGAATGGATACTGATGAAACTCTTAAATATGAACAAATAAGTTTAGAAGATATAGAAAATATAAAAGATGAACTTATTGAAAATAATATACCTATATTACGCATAAATAAAGAAAATGACTTTGTAATATTTCCTCATGAGCAAATTAATATTCTATTTGAGAACGAAGTATATTCTAAAGTAAACCTTTATCTACCAAAAGATTATAAAAACTTAATAACTAACTCTAAAGATGATAATAAGATAGAAACATATACATTTAAAACACCAGAAGAATCTGAACAAGAAGTTAATGCTCGTTTAGTTGAAATATCTAAAATGAGCTATGACCAAAAAGTAGTAACTATAGATAGCTACAATGATCAGTTAATTGAAATTGCTAAAGAGCCAATTCTAAATAAAAAGCTAGCACAAAATATAATAGATGTTAGCAGTGATACTGGACTTATTACAAAAATTAATATGTTTGAAAGTATACAAAAAATAAAAAATAACAAAGCAACAAGTGAAGAGATAAAAATACAAAATAAGTATCTAACAAATCAAACAATAACACTTGTTACATCAATATCAAATATACTTATAAAGAATAAAGAAACACAGAAGATGTTTAGTAATCTTAGAACATTTTCTGATGGCGGAACAATGGATCATAGCAATAGAGTTTTTATATCATATATAAACTTTCTAGCTTATTATAATAATCTTTTAAGTAGAAGTTCATCTTTCATACATAAAGTTAGAACTTTATTTCCAACTAAATATAAAAAATATTATGACCGTGTTTTAACAATGTACAGTAAAGATGATTATACCAAAGAGTTTAAGTCGATAGGAGACGTTATAGATAGAGGCATGAGAAGTTTACCTCTTGAGCATTTTCACTCATATGCTGTAGGAGCATTACTGCATGATATAGGTAAAGTTAAAGACTTAAACTATTTTGAAGGAGCAACTGGTCGAGATACAGAGCGTATACAAAAACACTTATTTAATGGTTATTCACTTATAAGCCAAACAGCTGAATACTCTCTAGAAGTGTTACTTACTGTAGCTTTTCACCATGAATACTATGGGCATGGTTATGGGCCATTTAATACATTTTATAAAAACAAAGTAAAAAGTCAGCCACAGTTTAGGTTTCATAGCATACTAACATATGATGCAGATGCTTCAGATAAGTGTGATGCCTTAGCATACTTTCCTTCAAAAGTGCTTGAAATCATTGATGTTTATGATGCATTAATTGACCCTGCTAGAAAATATAGACTTGGAAAAGTGTTCTCCCCTCTTCAAGCTTTAACAATAATGAAAGAAGATTTTATAGAAAAACATACAAAAATAGACCCAATAATATTCGATATATTTGTATCCTTTATGGCAGAAAGTGATTCAAGAGAAGATTTATCAAGTGCCTATTTAAGTTAATACTAGTGGTTATGTCTGTTGGTCTTTTAAATGATTGACAACATACAAAACCATATCTTTATCTTCAACTGCTATATGCTCTGAAATCCAATCTCGTATATATATTAAAAACTGGCTACTTATAGGCTTTGGATCTACTTTATATAATTCGGATTGTTTTGATATATCACTTAAAAATTTATCATGCCTAATTTTATGCCTATAATATTGAGGATAATTAAGTAAGTTCATTAACCTCTCTTCATGAGAAAAATGCTCTCTAGCATAATCCAACAATGTTTTAACTGTCTCCTGAAAATCTGTATAGTCTTCAGTCGTTTTAGACTCAACTATATCTCCATAAAGAGTATTTAAAATATCTACAAGTTTTTTATGCTCTTCATCTATTTTAGAATACCCTGTACTATACATATTACTCCAAGGCATATATATAAATTCATCCATTAGCACCTCTTTTTATTAAAATTATTTTCCTTTTTTTGACTTAATAATAGCCAAAACCATTTCTTTATCTCTAACTGCAATATGTTCTAAAAGCCAATCTCGTAACTTTCTTATAAGACGGCTTTCTATAAGTCTAGACTCTTTTTTATACAATTCAGCTTCTTCTAAAATCATAGTCACAAACTCTCGATGCCAGCCTTTATGTTCATTTATTCCAGCATACCCACATTTTTCCATTATACTTTCCTCATAAGAAAAATGATATCCAACATACTCTGTTAATCTTTTAATTGCACTCTTAAATGCGATGTCATCATCATCATCTTCTACTTTACTAATAACAGTATCTCTATAAAGATCATTTAAAATATTTACAAGTTTTTGATGTTGCTCATCTATTTTCGCATGACCTATATTATACTTACTGTCCCAGTTTATAAACTTGTCTTCCATAAAAAACCACTGTCTCCTCTTAAAGTAAAATTATAAAATATACCGACTAATATCTCTACTTTCCTCTATGTCTTTCATTTTATCTTGAACATAGCTTGCATCAATAACTTTTTTTTGCCCACTATACTCATCAGCATAAAAAGAAATATCTTCAAATATTCTCTCCATTATTGTATAAAGACGCCTTGCCCCTATATTCTCAATACTTCCATTAATATCATAAGCAAGCTTTGCAATTTTATCTAAAGCATCATCCTCAAAAACAATCTCAACATTTTCTGTTTTCATAAGTTCCTGATATTGCTTAGTAATAGCATTTTTAGGGCTAACAAGTATTTCCTTAAAGTCTGCCTCTGAAAGAGCATTAAGTTCAACTCTAATAGGAAAACGACCTTGAAGTTCAGGAATTAAATCAGATACTTTATTTGTATGAAAAGCACCCGCTGCTATAAAAAGTATATGCTCTGTTTTCACAGGACCATATCTAGTGTTTACAGTAGTCCCTTCAACTACAGGAAGTAAATCACGCTGAACGCCATGTCTTGCAACATCCGCATGGTCTCCCCTATTACTGCTAGCTATTTTATCTATTTCATCTAAAAATATTATACCCATGTCCTCTGTAAGACTTAAAGCATCAGATGACACTTTATCCATATCTATTAATGATTCACTTGCCTCAGCCAAAAGATATTTCTTAGCATCACTAACCTTCATTTTTTTAGCTTTTTTGTTTTGTGGAATAAATGATCCCATCATAGATTGCAAAGCATCACTTTCTTCAAAACCCATACCGGGCAACATGCCAAAAGATTTATTACTACTAGAACTTATTTTAATATCAACATAAGACTCATCAAAATCTCCTTTCATAATGCGTGCCTTCATTTGTTCTCGGGCATTCATTTTTTTATTTTGCTCTTCATCTGTAAGTTCATTATTATCTTCTTTTTTAGAAAGTGGTAATAATAATTTTGTAAGCTTATTTAATGCAATATCATTAGCCTCACTTTCTACGCCTTTAATCATAATTTCTTTTAAGTCTGAAATAGCAATATTAACTAAATCACGTATCATGCTTTCAACATCACGTCCAACATACCCAACTTCAGTATATTTAGTTGCCTCCACTTTAAGAAAAGGAGCATGAACAAGCTTAGCAAGACGCCTCGCAATTTCTGTTTTTCCAACACCAGTGGGACCTATAAGTATAATATTTTTTGGAGACACTTCATCTCTAATATCATCACTCAAAAGTTTTCTTCTATACCTATTTCTTAATGCTATAGCAACAGCTTTTTTTGCAGAAGTTTGCCCTATTATATAAGAGTCAAGAGCATTTACTATTTGTTTTGGAGTAAGATCACTCTCTATAAAGTTGTTTATCATAATTTATTTTATAACCTCCAATGATATATGATCATTTGTATATATACATATTTTAGCCGCAATTTCAAGTGATTTTCTGGCAATGGTTTCAGCATCTAAGTCAGTGTTTTCAAGTAAAGCTATAGCACCTGACTTCGCATATTGTCCACCACTTCCTATTGTAATCACATCATTATCAGGCTCAATAACGTCTCCATTACCTGATATTAAAAGCATTTTATCCTTACTCGCAACAATAAGAAGAGCTTGAAGATTACGTAGCATTTTGTCAGTTCGCCACTCACGAGCAAGCTCAACTGCACTCCTAACTAAATCACCTGAATATTCAGCAAGCTTCTTTTCAAATTTTTCAAAAAGAGTAAAAGCGTCAGCAGTAGAACCTGCAAACCCTGAAATAACTTGACCATTATAAAGCCGTCTAAGTTTACAGGCATTTGGTTTCATAACAGTATCGCCCATAGTAACTTGACCATCCCCTGCTATAGCTGTAATGCCGTTTCTAGTTACAGCACAAATTGTCGTTCCTTTAAACATTTATCATCTCCAAAAATGTATATTGCTTTAAGGCATTATAAAGTATATTTTTTAGAATGCAATAACTCTAACTACATATATTTCTATTTTTTAATACTTTTTAGAGTATTTTGACTGTATACTCCTAAAATTATTTCTTATATTATAGATAACACATAAATTGTAAAAAAGTAATTATTCTATATAATAGGGAAATAAAAGTTATACAATAGAGGAAACTATGATTAAATTAAAAAATATAGGAAACTATGAAACGGTACCAAAAATTATAGAGTATATTATAAACAGCGATATTGAAAAACTTGAAGAAGAAAAAGCCAAAGGCTTTGATGTCAATGCAGAAATTAATATCTCTAAATATAAACCAACGATACCTATTTCTGTTGCCATTCTCACAGAGCAGTTTGACTCAATAAAATGGCTAGTCGAAAATGGTGCTGATTTAAATAATAAAGTATTCCCCTCATTTTTATGTGCTGTGAGATATTGTAGTGAAGACATTATAAAGTATATTGTAGAAAGTGGAGCAAATATACATTCGACTAAT